>PBSR01000231.1 GCA_002726335.1 Gemmatimonadaceae bacterium | reverse complement strand
CTGCTGGTGCAGCACCCGAAGGAGATCGATCTGTCGGAGCGGGTCGACGGCCTCGAGCGCAGCCAGCTGCGCCGACATGGCACGACCTTGTTGAGCGAGTATCGCCCGACAGCGGCCTGATCCCGCGTTGCGCCGGTGCTGTCTCGCCGCCAGTTTCTGTCCCCACACCCAAGGAGTCGCGCGCAGTGAAGATCACCAGCGTCCGGGCCACCGCTGTCCTGGTACCGAGACCCACGCCCTTCACCAGCAGCCTCGGCACCCACGCCGGCACGGAGAACGCCGTCGTCGAGATCGAGACGGACACGGGTTTCACCGGGATCGGTGAAGCGTCGAGCATCTGGGACCGCATGGGACGCGGTTGTGCCGACGACATCAACGGTCCACTGGCCGAAGCCCTCGTCGGCCGCGACCCGACGCAGATCCGTCTTCTCAGCGATGCCATGGACGCCCTGCTGTCGCCTCGTTCAGCGCCGGCCAGGGCGGGGGTGGAGATGGCACTGTGGGACATTCTCGGCAAAGCTCTGGACACCCCCGTCTATCGGCTCCTTGGCGGAGCTGTACGCGAACGCCTGCCTCTGTCGCGCTCGCTGTCGATGGGAACGGTGGACGAAGTGCTCGCTCAGGCCGACGCCCTCGTGGAGGAGGGGTATGGCACGCTGAAGATGAAAGTGGGCCGCAACGCCAAGGCCGATCTCAGCAACCTGTCAGCCCTGCGCCAGCGATTCCCCCGCGTGATCCTGCGCGTCGACGCCAATATGGCGTGGCCGAATGCGAAAACAGCCGTGCGCCACATCCGCGAGCTGGAGGAATTCGACATCGAGCTCGTCGAGCAGCCCCTGCACGAACGCGATCTCGAAGGCTTGCGCTTCGTACGCGAATCCGTGGACACGCCTGTCATGGCCGATGAATCGGTGTGGACTCCCGCCGACGCCATGGCCTGCGCCCGAGCCGACGCCGCCGACGTATTCAACGTCTACGTCTCGGAGGCCGGCGGGCTGGGGCCGGCGGCTCAGATCTTCGCCATCGCCGACGCGGCGCGCCTGAGCTGCATCATCGGCAGCATGCCCGAGCTCGGCATCGGCACCGCCGCCCAGGCCCACCTTGCCTTCGCCATGCCGAACCTCGGCTTCGCCTGCGACGTCAACGGTTGTGTCTACCACGCCGACGATGTCGTCGACCACGGACTGCGCATCGAGAGCGGGTTCATCTACCCGCCATCGGGCCCGGGACTGGGTGTGAGTCTGGATCCCGAGCGCTTGGCGAAGTACAGAATCTGATGCGCTTCCGCCCCTGCATCGACCTCCACGATGGTCGCGTCAAGCAGATCGTTGGGGGCTCCCTGCGCGACGATGCCGCGCCGCAGACCAATTTCGAGTCCGTCCTGCCGCCGGCGTACTACGCCGAACTATACCAGCGTGACGGTCTGCATGGGGGGCACGTCATCATGCTTGGACCGGGCAATGAGACAGCCGCCACCGAGGCCGTCGGTGCCTGGCCCGGTGGCCTGCAGCTGGGAGGCGGCATCACCGCCGACAACGCCGCACAGTGGCTCGACCGGGGCGCCGGCGGTGTCATCGCCACATCCTTTGTTTTTTGTGACGGGCAGCTGCAGCGCGACAATCTGGAGCGCCTCGTAGCGGCAGCCGGTCGCGATCGGCTCATCCTCGACCTCAGCTGCGCGCCGGCTGACGATGGTCGGTACGTGGTGGCCACGGAGCGCTGGCAGAAGCTGACCGACTTTGCCGTATCCGCCGCCAACCTCGAGATGCTCGCCACCTGCTGCTGCGAGTTTCTCATCCATGCCACGCAGATGGAGGGCAGGCAGCAGGGCATCGACGAGCGCCTCGTCTCCCTTCTCGGCGACACCACCCCGCTGCCGACGACCTACGCCGGCGGTGTGCGTTCCATGGGCGACGTGGACCACATTGAGAAAGCCGGCCAAGGACGACTCGACTATACCGTGGGCAGCGCCCTCGACCTGTTCGGCGGCAGCGGCGTGAAATACGAGGACCTCGTCGAACGCCACCGATGACCGAGAGCCCGGCGCGGGGACCTAGCCTGTCTGCGTCAGATACAGATTGACCGCCGTGAAGTTGATGATGACCCAGATCGTCAGCATCAGGCCGATCTCCACTGCCAGACCCATCCGCCTCCCCTGCTCCTCCCGCATGGCCAGGTGCAGCACGCCGTAGGCCAGGGGGATCAGCAGCAGGTTGTTGGCGTTCGCTCCCAGCAGCACGAGCAGGAAGGGCTTCTCCCCTCCCAGCAGGATGAAGAACAACCAGAACGCCGGGAAGGCAGTCTGCAGGATGCGCGTCCAGCGGCTGCGCCCCTCGTCGCTCTGCACGCCATCCATCCCCGTCTGACAGAGAAAGTCGGCGCCGATGCGTCCCGAACTGGCGGCGAACACCAGCAGTGTCGAGAACAGCGTACAGAAGGCGCCCACCATGAACACGCCCTTGGCCGCCGGACCCAGGGTTTCGGTAAAGATCAGCGACACCTGCTCGACGACGGCGATCCCCTCGGGCTGCATCTGCAGTCGGGACAGTACCGAAGCACCGAGCAGGTAATAGGCGCAGGTGATGACCAGAGCGATGGCGGTGCAGACACCGGCGTCCATGGCCAGCACCCGCATCCAGCCTCGGTACCGATCGCGCCACTCGGGGCTGCCGTCGTCGGGACCGATGTTGCGCGGGTAGCCCTTCTCGCGCACCCAGTAGGGATACATGAAGAGCTCTACGGCCGTGGCACCCACCGAGCCCATCACGGCGAGGGCGACGAAGGCCCCGTCGGGTGGCATGGCGAAGGTGAATCCGGACGTGATCTCGGAGAAACTGATGGCGTGGGGTGTTCCCTGCAGTACGAGCAGACAACCGATGACGACGAGGCTGAAAGCCGCCACCAGGACCGTCACCATCTTCTCCAGATCTTCGTACAGTCCCCGCCAGAGCAGCAGCACCACCAGTGCGAAGACGACGGCGGACCAGATCTTGTAGTGCACGGCGGGGATGACGGAAGTCAGCAGGCCACCCACGGACCCGAGAATCCCTATAACCGCCGCGAACACGGAGAAGTAGCCGATGGCACACAGCCAGGCCACCCACGACGTGTCGCAGAGACGGGGTCCGGGGACGCGGTCGAGGGCGGTGATCGTCGTGTCGTCGTGCAGCAGGCACTGACGGCCCAGTTCCAGCTGGATGAAGTACTTCACCACGCTGGCAACGATGACACCCCAGAGGAACACGAAGCCCACATCGGCACCCATGCGCGTCGTCACCAGCAACTCGCCGGAGCCCACCACCGATCCGGAAACGACGACGCCGGGCCCGATGTTACGCAGCAGGCCACCGATGCCGGTGGGTGCGGGACGCGTGGTACTGCCATCCATCTGACTACTCATGCAGACGCTCCATAGGCTGGGGTGATGGTCGGATAAGAAAGGGTCTGTCCCGGGGATGGCTCAAGCGCACTGTCCTGAGGTCCCGGCGGTGGTTATGCTTCGCCCCATGGGCACAGTCAGCTACTCGAGGTCGATTCCCGTCATCGCCGAACCCGACGTGCTGGTCTGCGGCACTGGACTGGCCGGCCTCGGCGCCGCCGTCGCCGCGGCACGCCAGGGAGCCTCCGTATGGGCCGTGGATCGGATGGGTTTCGCCGGCGGCTTCTTCACCAATGTCATCGGCTCGGCCTTCGACGGCTTCGTCTTCGAAGAGACGGGTCGTCCCGTCGTCGGTGGTCTGGTCTTCGAGATGCTCGAACGGATGGGGGTCATCGAGCCGGGGGCCGGCCCCGACCACGCCTACAACGTCAACGGGGATTTCACCGAGGTGGAGAAGCATCCCGACCGACTGATCCCCCGCTGCGACCCCGAACGCTTCAAGCGGGCAGCCGACGAGATTCTCCTCGGCGCCGAGGTCCACCCTCTGTTTCACACGCAGGTCGCCGACGTGCTTGTCGAGGGCAACCGCGTCGACTCGGTGATCCTGAGCAACAAGGCGGGGCTCGTCGCCGTACGACCGAAGATGGTGATCGACACCACCGGCGACGGCGATGTGGCCGCCTGGGCAGGGTGCCCGTGGGAGAAGGCCGAGTCCCTGCAGCCCATGGCGCTGCACTTCCGTATCGATTACGTCGAACTCACCTTCGAGCTGCGCCGCAAATGCGCCGCCGTTCTCGAGCGGGCCCGGGCCGACGGCCGGATCGGACTCTACGGCGGTCCGTGGCCCGCGACGTTCTCGGGGCGCGACATCTACTTCAACGCCGTGCGCACACCCGGCGACTGCACCGACCCGGAGGACTGGACCCGCGCTGAGATCCAGGGCCGCGCCGACGCCTGGCGCATGTTTGAATTGTGGCGGGAAGAGCTTCCCGAATTTGCCGACGCCTACTTCTTCACCAGCGGCCCCACAGCCGGCGCCCGTGAATCCCGGCGTATCGTCGGCGACAGCGTCCTCACCGGCGACGACGTCCGTCAGGCACGGCGTGTTGACGACGTCATCTGCCTGGGCGCCTGGCGCCTCGACCGACACCCCCAGGACGACGCCGGTTACCACCACATGCCGGTGGTGCCTCCGTACGATATCTCCTACCGCACACTGCTGCCGCAGGGGCTCGACAACCTGTGGGTCGCCGGGCGGTGTCACTCGGCCACGTCTGAAGCCCTCGCTTCCAGCCGGGTCACGGCCAACGCCATGGGTATGGGCCAGGCAGCGGGCACGGCAGCCGCCATGGCCGTGGTCAGCGGTGACGACTCTCGAAGTATCTCCATCCCCGACCTGCAGGACCGCTTGGTCCAGGCCGGTTGCATCCTCGATCCGACAATTGCTCTGAAGGAGATCTGACATGACATCTGCATCGACGGGCCGCGTCGCCGGCAAGGTCGCCATCGTCACCGGGGGCGCCTCCGGTATCGGCGAGTCCACCGCCCTGCGGCTCGCCCGAGAGGGCGCCTCGGTCGCCGTGGCCGACGTGGATGATGCCAATGGCAAGCGCGTGGTCGCCGACATCATCGAAGCCGGGGGCGAGGCGCTGTTCGTCAGGACCGATCTGTCAAAAACAGCACAGATCCGGCGCATGGTGGAGCGCACGGTGAAGAAGTACGGACGACTCGACATCGTGCACAACAACGCCATCTGGTTCCGTCACGCGCCGGCTACCGAACTCGACGAGAAGGACTGGGACCTGACCCTGAACGTCGGCCTGAAAGCCGTGTTCCTCGCCGCCAAGTTCGCTATCCCCGAAATGCGCCGGACCGGCGGCGGCGCCATCGTCAACACGGGTTCCGTCCACTCCCTTGCCGGCTTTGCGACCTGCACTGCCTACGACTCGACCAAGGCGGGGATCATGGGCCTGACACGGGTGCTGGCCATCGACTACGGGCCCGACATCCGTGTGAATGCGGTCCTTCCTGGTGCCATCCTTACACCCCTGTGGGACAATCTGAAGGTGCCGCCGAAGGAGCGCCGTCGCTACGCCGCACTGGTCCCGGCTCAACGTCTCGGGACGGGTGAGGATGTCGCCAATGCCGTGCTCTACCTGGCGTCGGACGAGGCCTCCTTCGTCACCGGAACGTCCCTGACGGTCGACGGCGGGCTGTTATGCGGCGGGGAGAACTACTCGGGATAGCAGAAGGCGAGCACGGCGCTGCGCCCCTTGCGACGCGGCCGGTCGGTGAGGGGCAACGCCTCGATGCGAAAGTTGTGCAGATCGCCTGACAGCAGGGCGAGCGATTCTCGCCCGCCGGCAGGCTTGCCACTGCGGGCAGCCGACCGCAGGCAGGACGTCTTCGGCAGGGCCAGCTGGCGCGCCAGGAACCAGCCCTGCTCGCGGCAACGGGCCGAGTACGCCGCGTAGCTGATGGCGAAATCGGGAACACTTGCCCCCGGTGGCCATACCGGTTGCTGCTGACGGCGTCGCCAGCGGCTGGGGCGATCCTGCTCGACGAGAGCCACCGCACAGGCCGGCGCCTCCTCGCTGTCGACCATGCGCAGAGCCACCGCTTCCATGCCGGCGTGGTACCGGCGACACAGCTCGGCAACTCGATCACCGCCAAACCCGTCTCTCGACAGATCCGCGCGGAAGTGGTCCTCGGGGATCAGCATCTCCAGCGCCGCTGCGTCGCACAACCGCTCGAGGCGTCCCTCGGGCTCCAGCAGGGGCGATCCCGGACCTGGAGGCAACGGTCCGCTGCCGAATCCGGGAAACAGCGTGTGGGCGATCTCGTGAAACAGCGAGAATCGGGTACGCGCCTCATCCTTCTGCCGACGGTAGAGGATGACGGGTGCGCCGGCGCGCACGCAGATCATGGCGCCGCGGAAGGACTCCTGCTGTACTTCGATGCAACGTATACCCAGAGCCTGGGCGATGAGCCAGGGATCGTACGGAGGCGGCGCCCAGGTTGGATCGATGGCGCGCAGCACACCTTCGGCTTCGGCGAGGAGTTTGCGGGCGCGCAGACGAACGTCGCGGATGCCCTCATCGGCCGGCACCGGCGCCGGAGTGACACGACGGCCCGTACTCTTGTCAGGCACCGTCGTGGGGCCCCGTCATCTCGCGCAGTACGCCATAGACCACCGCCCACTGTTCCTTCGTCTCCGGGCGTCCGCCCTTCAGCTGCACGAAGGACAGTGACTCGACCTCTTCGGGTTCGAGGGACTGCCCCTGACGCTTGCGCTCGTTGATGAAGGCTCGCAGTCCGTCGTTGATCTCCGGCTCGATCCAGGCGTTGCCATCAGCTTCGGGTGCCTTGCCCATCAGGTGAGCGATCGTCACCCCGAGCTCCTCTGAGATCTTGTAGAGCGTCTCCGCCCCGGGGCGCTTGCTGTTGCCCGACTCGATCTCCCAGAGGAAAGCCTTGGAGACGCCGGCCCTCGCCGCCAGATCGGGCAGCGTAAGACTGCGTAACTCTCGGTATTTTTTGATGTTATCGCCTATTTCCATAGATCTCTCCAGGGCTCTTCCTTTGTCGGCAAGGTAGCTGCCAGTTCATACGTTGGCAAACTGTTTCTTTCCGAGGTTCGCAATTGAGAACCTTGCATATGTCCCATCGATTACTTACCGTGATCATTGTCTGGTTCGCAAACGCGAACCAGAACTTTCTCACACTTCTTCAGCGCGGAGGTAGGCCGTGATCCGGATCGAGCGACAGCGCGTCGAGCGCGCCGCCCGGATGTACCCGTCCACGAAGGACGCCAGCCAGGCCCTGGGCATCGCCCCGGGCAGTTTCAGCCGGTTGTGCCGGCAGTACGAGATCGAGACGCCTAGATCTCGCCGACGTCGCAGACGCCACGAAGCACGCGGCATCTGCACAGACTGACCTCCGTCCCGTCGCGTCACCGACCGACACTCGGCGACGCGGCGGGGCCATCGCCTGTCAGTGGTAGCTGTGGAAACCGGTGGCGTAACTTGCCAGCACCGCGTCGGCATCGTGGTCGCTGCCTGGCTTATGGATCACCTCTACTGAGAAGTAACCGTCGAAGCCGTCACCCTCCAGCAGTTGCAGCGGCGTCTTGTGGTCGATGACGCCGTCGCCCAGTGTGGCACTCACCTGCATGTTCCCGTTCACGTAGTTGCCGTCGTGGGCGTGCACGTGGCGGGTCAGCCCGCCCAGGGCCTGGAACGACTCCTGCGGAGTCTCCATCATGCGCTGTGAGTGCATGAAGTCCCACAGCACCCGCAGGTTGGGGTGATCGACCGCTTCCACCACGGCGCGCACCGGCGCTGAGCAGCACCAGTCGTCGTGGGTTTCCATGAGCACGGTCACGCCGGCGGCCGCCGCGTCAGCAACGACCTGACGGTAGCCGTCGGCTGTGTAGTCCACCACCATCGCCCAGGGGGCCGCGGCATCCCGCTGGCCACCGAAGGTGCGGATCAGATCGCAGCCAAGGTCCGTCGCCAGCTCGAGATAACGCCGCAGATCCTCCACGTGGCCGGCTCGATCGGCGACCTCCGGCGTCGCCATCTTCACGCTCGTGGCAAGGCAGCAGATCGACAGCCCTTCATCTGCGAAGCGGCGGCGCACCTCACCCCGGCCCGCCGCTGTCAGGTCCTTTTCGATGCCGCTGGCATGGCCCCACTCGACCCGCGGCTCCAGGCCCTGATAACCGTGGCGCTGCATCCCGGCCACGACCTCGTCCAGTGTCCAATCCGGACACACACTCGTCATCGTTGCCAGCTTCATCATCCTCTCCAGCTCCCTTCGTGTGTCAGCCTGTGGAACACGTCGTTATTGGTTCATTGTAAGAAGCCCGTCTATCTTCCGCATGAGTGCCGCTGACCGCAAGGAGACCGAATTGCCCGACCCACCGGTGCGCCCCTACCCACAGCACTACACCCCCGGTGATCTGGCCTTCCAATTCGACATCGGCTTCGAGCCGGCGGGCGGGGGCGCCTTCGTCCAACTGCCTCACGACTCTCCCGTTGCCGGCACGAGGGGCACATGGGTCCTCACCGTGCGCAACGATCACGGTGATCTGCGAGCGGGAGCGGTTCTCAGTTTCACTCGCTTCGACTGCCAGTTCGCTGTCCTGTTCCAGACCGATCGGCCAGACCGGCGGGATCACGCCACCCTTGAGACGGCCAGCAGCGCCGGTCTGAGACTGCTGATCGGCCGTGAGTCGGTCGGTCTGTGCAGTGTCACCGTCGACAGCGGCGTCTTCGCTCGCGGGGACCGTCTCACCGTCCGCCTCGGTGATACGACGGGTGGCGGCAGTGGCTCGGAGGTGTTCTGG
>PBSR01000230.1 GCA_002726335.1 Gemmatimonadaceae bacterium | reverse complement strand
TCACCCTCAACGTCAAAACAACAACACCAACGCCCATACCACCGACTCGATCAAGCATTACTGAGACGGGCTCCTAGGGGCTGGCAGACCAGACCACCCGCGCTAGCCCCGTACACGTCCCGAGCGTCTGTACTTCCGCTCGTCAATCTCCCGTTGAGGCAGAACCATCAGACACTCAGCCGCCCTGCGAACCACACTCCTCGCTGTGGTGGTCCTGCTCGTCCCCAGGTCACCAGCTGAGGCGATCGACTCCCTCGTCGTCGGCCTTGACTCCGGCACTCTCTTCGGCTGGCGGAATGTGGCCGACTGGGGTGACGTGGAGCGAGTGACCGTAACCTATGACAGTCTCTTCAAGTGGGATGTCTCTCCCGGCGACAACCTGGCGCCCGGCCTGCTGCGCCGGGGAGGGCGTCTGGTCGCGCTCTACGAGATCGTCGAGGAGGATTCCCTGATCGAGGTGATGAGCCCTCTGCCCGATCTCGAGAATCTGGTCGACGGTGACGGCGCAACCGCTTTCGATCCGGATCGCTCCGGAGAGACGGGTGTTCCCCGGGACCTGTATATTCTCATCGATCTCGGCGCCTCCTTCTCCATCAATCGAATCCGCCTGCACCCGCGCCTCGACGAGGAACACCGAATCCGCTTCCCGCAGCAGTTCAGGGTGCTGACCTCAGACAACGAGAGTATCGAGGATCCGTTCACGGTGGTGTCCCAGCTGAATTTTGGATCGATCCTGCCGAATTCTGAACCCGTCATCGACCGTGTGTTCGCCAGCCGGGAGGCGCGTTTTGTCGAGATCCACACGACGGGTGTGCAGCCTTGGGAACTGGCGGAAATCGAGATCTACGGGGACGGCACGGTCCCGGTGGGACAGTTTCAGAGCGTGCCATTGCCGGCCCGCCATGCCTTCCCGGTTTGGGGGCGTGTGCGATTTGAAGGGGGAGACGTCACCGGTCTGCCCATGGTCATGCAGACCCGGACCGGTCCGGACCGCACGCCCATCCTCTACTTCCGCTATACCGGTGTCGGCGACGATGTGGAGCAGATACCAGCCGGTGTCTGGGGGGCGCTGCCCGAGGAGGAGCAAGGCCCGGTGGAGCCGAATCCGGAGTGGTCGGCGTGGACCACCGTGTCCGGCGGCTTCATCCGGTCCACGGGGTTGCACCGGTACATCCAGATCCGGCTGAGGTTCTCGGAGCCCGGCACGATCATCCGCCGCCTGATTCTGGAATACGCTCAGCCGGCTCTGGTGGAACGCCTCCAGGCCGAGGTCCACCCGCGGCTGGTCACACCTGGCGAAGAAGACGAGTTCACTCTGTCTGTGCTATCGCACACGATCACGACGAATCGGGAGGTGGTGTCCGGCTTCCGGCAGCTCGAGGTCCTCACCACCGCCTCCGTCGCCGCCATCGACCGCGTCCTCATCGACGATGTCGAGGTGCCTTTTGCCGCCCGCATCCGTGCGGGAGAAGGCTTCACGGTGAACCTGGGGCAACGCATCACCCAGGACGGGACCTTCCTGCAGATCGTATTTCGTGCGTCCCTGTTTCGCGACGCCACACGCTTCGAGACGCGCGTTTCGGAACGCCGGGTCAGCAGCGGCCGGCTCGAGTCCGTCTACCAGACGGCCGAGGCAGGTGACATCGATATCGACTCCCCCGGGGGTGAGTTGGTGGTCCGACTGGTGACCAATGAAGATCTCGAGATCGTCGGCCGGGTGCTGACTTCGAGCCCGATTCTGACACCGAACGGTGATGCCATCAACGATGTCACGACAATCGGCTTCAGCCTGTTCAAGCTGACGCGACCGACGATGGCCACGGTGGAGATCTTCGACCTGGGGGGGCGCCAACTCCGGCAGTTGCTGCGGGAGGAGTTGGGAGACGGCCACCACGAGATTCTCTGGGACGGAACCGATGCGTTCGGACGGGTCGTCGGACCCGGCGGATACATCTATCGCGTGTCCCTCGATGGGGATGACGGCATCGTCACACGACAGGGCCTTCTGGGAGTCATCTATTGACACTCCCTGTCTGTCTGCTGGCGGTGCTTTGCGCCGTAACCGGTGCTCTCGCCCAGCCGCAGAGTGTCATTCTCGAAGCCAGGGGATACCGCTCGGAACCGGACCTGGTCGTCGTCGAGACAGCCAGCCACTGGCGTGCCTGGGAGGCTGGTGACGGCACCCGCATCGTCGACTCGGTGGGCACTGTCCGCCCGCGGTTCATCCGCGCCGATATCGACGCTGTGGCCAATGCCGGGGAGTTTGTTAATGTCGCCGATGGGGACACCACCATCGGCGGCATCAGCGCCTACGGCAATCGTGCCGATTCTCTCACCGCAGCCTTTGTCGCCGATGGCGACCTGAGCACATGGTGGGAGCCCGATACGGAGAACCTCGGCTCTGCCTGGGTCGAGATCGACCTGGGCCGTACCGTCGTCGCCCGCCGGATCCGCCTGCGCTTCGCTGACTCCGGCGACCCGTTTCTGATGTTCCGCGTGCTGGTGGCCGATGGCACCGAGTCCTTCGGCCGCAAGCGGACCCTGCTGTTCCAGCGCGCCGGGCAGGTGGCGGCGCCGAACAAGGACCAGCGGGAGTTCGTTTTTGACCTGGCCCCGCGACGTCCGGTACCCGACGGTATCGAAGGCGAGCCGGTGCAGTTCGTCCGCGTCGATCTGCTGGGCACCGATGGCCCCCGCGCCGAGGAGGTGGACCGACTGGCCTACTTCCGTCTGCCCGAACAGGATCGTGGCGCCATCGACTACTTCCGGGTCACCGTCATCGGTCGCGAGATCCCCGTGTTGCGCGAGAGCTACCTGCAGCTGTCCCTCGAGCAGCAGGGACCGGTACGCTATTATCGGAAGGAGCGTCCCCGCCTGGCCGAAGTCGAGGTCGAGGCCCTTGGCGACAACATCATTGCACTGACCCAGCGCGTGCTGGCCGAATCCGGTGACTTCTTCGACGATCTCGTGCGGCGCTTTGTAACCGACGGACTGATGCGCACGGGGCTGACCGTTCGTGAATACGATCCCTTCCGCGATCGCGACCAGTTGCTCATCGATCTGGGAGCCCGTTTCTGGCTCGAGCGCATCCGCATGCTGACGGATCGGACGCCCCTGACATCCTATCAGATTCGCCTGTCTGACGGCTCGCTGAACGCCGATGGTGACTTCGAATGGACCACCTTCGACGAAAAGATCAACGCCGAGCGCTATCTCGAGGTGGAAGAGACCTTCTCGCCGCAGCCGGTTCGCCTCGTAGAACTGCGCCGCCTCAACCTGCTCAACGACGCCCGTCTGGCGGGAAAGTTGAGCGAGATCCAGGCGTATGGTCGGGGGTACGTGTCGGATGTGATCCTGACCTCACCGATCATCAAGTTCGATGGCCGTCAGATGGTAACGGCCGTGTCCTGGGAGGGTGAAGCACCGGCGGGGACCTCGCTTGAAATCCGCACTCGATCCGGCGACAGACTCATCCAGATCCCCCACTACCTGAACATGGCCGGCCGTGAGATCTCCGAGGCTCTCTGGGAACGGCTGCCGGACGAACAGCAGGGACCGATCCGCGTCGAGGAGGTACCGGACTCGGACTGGAGCACGTGGAGCGAGCCCTATCGGGAGACAGGTCGTGCCTTCCAGTCCCCGTCGCCGCGGAGCATGGCCCTGGTGCAGGCGAGGCTGCGCACCTTCCAGCCCCTGCGCACGGCCACCATCAGCCGCCTCACGCTCGGACTGGCCCCCCCCCTCGTCGATCTGGCGGTGGCAGAGGTCACCCCGACCCGGAGCATCGACCCGGGCCTTGCTCGTGAGTTCACCCTCTACCTGCGGCTGGAACGCCAACCTGGCGACCCGGGATTCCAGCGAATTGCCCTGCGCTCGAGCGCTTCAGCCCCGATCGATGTCACCGGAGTTCGTATCGGCTCTGATGACGAGCTGCGCTTCGATCAGGCCGAGGTCCTGTGGCCGGGTTCTCTCGAGGTGTCGCGGCTCGACGGTGGCGTCAGCTTCGAATTACCGGACGGCCTGGATCTTTCGGGGAGGATCCTGGAGTTCCGCTTCAGCACCTCCGTGTTCCTGCCCAGTACGACCTTCGCCCTCGAACTCATCAACGACGACGACGGACGGACGCAGCAGGTCGACACAGGCGACGCCACGTCCCTGGTGGCGAGCAACCAGCTCGTCGTCGTCTCCGAATTGGAGGGTCTGCCCCTGCTGGCGCCGGTGGAGATCGATTCTCCGGTGTTCACGCCCAATGGTGATGGGGTCCGCGACGAGGCTGAGATCCTCATCACCTTGTTCCAACTGCAGGGCCAACGACCGTTGCAGGTCGCCATTCACGACGTCAGCGGTCGACGGATTCGAGATCTCAGCTTCACCCCACCTGCCCCCAGCGGCCAGCACCGGATATTGTGGGACGGGTACGACGATGACCGTCGACTGGTCGTGCCCGGCATCTACCTGCTCCGTGTCAGCGTCGATACAGATGCCGGGGCCTCCGGGACCTCGGCGGTACGCACGCTCTCGGTAGTCTACTGATGCTCCGACTCGTCGTCCGGGGGGCATGGATCGGGGCGCTCGTGGCCGGCCTGTGCGTGCCGGCCACGACATGGGGGCAGCCCGGCGAGACGGGACTGGGCGGTGGGCGGGCGCAGCTGGCCGGTAGTGCCATCACCCCCGGGTTTGAGCTGGATGCCGTACGGCCCGAGATGCACAAATGGTATGTGCCCCGGCACCTTCCGGTGACCTTCGATCCGACCTGGTACCGCAACCAGTCCAACTATGCCGTCGACGCCTACCGCTACTACGTGTCGGCGGAGCTCGAGGGCCTGGTGTGGTATGACCAGCTGGGACACCCCGTGGAGCGTGGCTGGCTGCTCTATGAGTGGCAACAGGAGCAGGAGCACCCGAAGGGCAGCTCGATCTGGAAAGGTGACGAGTACAACGGCCTGTTCCGGAGCCTGGTGGTCGCTGATGAAGGCGGAGGCGGCCTGGAGATGCGGTTGATGCTGGGCGACCAACTCGAGACGGTCTTCACCCCCCTCACCTTCGTCAAGCCGCGGTTCAACGGTCTCCGTCTCGATGGCGCCAACGACTACCTGCAGGGGTCGCTGATTCTGGCCCGCCCCTCCATGCCCAACCGTGACCAGATCCAGTCCTCCGCCCTGCCCTCGGACCGTACGGATTTCGTCAACCTCTTCGGCGGGCATGCCGAGTGGACGGTCGCCCCGCGGGTCGCCATGGGGGCGACCTATGTGAACGCCCACTTCGGCAACACCAAAGAGACCTTCGGCTCCGGCAGCCCCTTCGGCGGCGCCTTGATGACGATCCAGAACCAGAACCTGGACGCGATGTGGGTGCGGCTGCGCGACGATTCTCCCGAAGACGGCGTCCACGGGGCGTTGCTGTTCGACTACGATATCGTCCTCGTCGATACGGCAGGCACCGAGCTTCGCGGGCGCGAGATCGGCTTCCTGCCGACGGTGGAAGGCGGCAGTGCTCGCGGCAGCGCTCTGGCGGCAGATGGCTCCGAAGCCATCGTGCTGGCCTGGAATCTGGAGGACCTCGACGCTGATGGCGTCGAAACCGAGGACCTGCGGCGGGTCCGGGTCGAGCTCTCGGTAGCCAACGACTACCACATCGAAGCCACCTCCAACATGCAGACCGACGGCGAGATGCGCCGCGCCGCACCCGTGTTTCTTACCGTGAAGCGGGCCGCTGGCAACGTCCAGGACAACAGCAACGCCACCGTCATCGCCGTCGATTATGGCCTGCCCACCGCCACCGAAGTCATCGGACTCGACTGGAGTGTCACCGACTGGCATGGCTTCTCCTTCCAGGGGGAGCTGGTCACCAGCCGCCGCCACCGCCAATACCCAAACCCGGGAATCGACTCCCATCACCGCGTCGTCGAACGGGATCTGGCCACCTACGGTCAGGCTCGATACGAACGGCATCCGTGGGAGCTCTATGCCGAGGTCTTCTCCATCGCCGACGGCTACGACACGGGGACCTGGCTCATGGGCAGCTTCGGCAACATCCACTACGACGATTTCACCGAATCTCGTTATGAGTTCGTCGAGGACGACGACGATTTCAACGGCGTACCGGAATGGGATCGCCCCCTGCACGGGTCGAACGACGTCGCCTGGCCAGGACTGGACGAGAACGCCGACTTCCTCCATGACCACAACCAGAATGACAATCTGATCCCGGACTACGAGGAGCCCTTCCTGCGCTTCCGTTCCGACCGTCCCGAGTTCCTTCCCGGGATGGACATGAACTACAACGGCACCGTCGATCGCTTCGAAAATGACAACCTGCCCGACTATCCGTACCGGACCGATCAACGAGGCGTCAACACCTATGGACGGGCCTTCCTCGGCCCCGACCTGAGTCTGACGGTCGGCCGCCAGCGGATCGCACAGATTTCGGGGGACGGCCGCACGGACGCCGACTACTTCCTGGCGCGATGGGATTTCTCGACGCCTTCCCTGCGCCTGCGGTTGCTGGAGCATGCGGCCTGGGTGCGAGACGACATCGCCGATCCTCTCCGCATGTGGATCCAGCCCTTCGGCTCCGCCGGGCGTATGCGCGACGTGGGCGATCCCCTCTCCGGTGACGACGCCTGGCTGCATTCGTCATACGTCGACCTGGAGCACCGACTCGGGGATGCCGTCCGCTTCGAGCACCGGGGGCGCTGGCAGCTGATGCGCCAGCGAGACGGTGACCAGGCCGTGCTCGAACGCGAGCTGCGACGCGACTCCGGCTTCCGGGGTTGGATCGACCGTGCCGAGTGGCGGGTCCCCGTCGGTCTGTCCGTGCTGGAGACACGGTGGAAAAGTGAGTGGCGCGAACACCGGCCGCCGAGCCGACGCTTGCCTTCGGGCACGACACTCGAACAGATGGCCTTCATCATCTGGACCCAGCCGCTGCTGGCCGAGAGTGCCTCCGTCGCCTATTTCCCACGCTACGGCCGTCAGGTCTTCAGCACCGAGTTGCAGCTGGGTCTCGAGCTGTCCCGCCTGTGGCTGCTGGATGGCCAGCTCGAAGATGTGGAGGATGACTACCGCAGTTGGACCACGGTGGCGCAGTTGTCGAACCGGTCGGCTTATCTTGGTTACCAGCTGGTGACCCGCGTCGGCCTGCAGATCGGCCGCAAACGCTTCGACGACGCCCGCTCCCAGCGCGTCAGCGCCTTCTTCCTGACCGTGCACGCGGGGCTGCGGTGATGGGCAGCGCGCGATGGGCAGCGGTTCGGCGGGGTGGGTCGGCGCGCCGTGCATGCGGGGTTGAGGTGATGGGAAAGCACGCGATGGGAAGGGTTGGGAGGCGGGAGCCGGTGCTCCACGGACTGGCACTCGTTCTGCTCTTGCTGTGCGTCGTATCAGCCGAGGCACAGACGCGGGTCCGCACCTTGCGTGTCGGCGGCACCGAGACGTCGTGGCGCCGCGGTGGCGGCGGCACCGATCCCCTGGTGCTGGGTGGCACCCTGTTCAGTCCGAAGCTCGATACCACGAATACGCCTGACGACGCCGTCGATTTCGCCAACCGCCCGGGCTGGATCAGCCCCCTGTCCTTCGATGAACAGATCAACGTGGCGGCCCGGGTGCTCGAAGAGGCGGGATCGATCCGGTCTCCCAACTCGGTGGAGGAAAAGAAGGTGGTCCGGGCGCAGCTGGCCGAGGCGGTGAACGGCAACCACGACATCGCCTTCGAACGCAAACCGACCCAGGTCGTACCGCTGAATCCCCAGGGGATCTGGGTGATCCTCGATTTCGGCATCCCCATCGGCGTACATCGGGTGCGCTTCTATCCTCGCAACACCGTCGTCGAGACACCCCGCACACCCTTCCACAATGATTTCCTGCGCGCCTATGAGTTGTTCATCAACCCCACGCAGACCAGTGCCCAGCGCTCACCTGACATCCTCGTGGCCCGGGATACGGCCAACGAATCGCCCATCGTCGACATTGATGTGCCGCAACAGTACACACGCCTGGTGAAACTCAAGTCGTTGACCCAGGTGCCCTGGGAGATCGACGAATTCGAGGTCTATGCCTCCGGTTTCCTGGAGCGTGCCACCTATCTGTCGGACCTGATCGACCTGGGAGATCGCGCCACGCTGGGGCCGGTCCGCTGGCGCGAAGTCGCCATCGGACGGGATATCCGGTCGACGGCGTCGGTTCGCCTGCGCACGGGAACCGATGACACGCCGCTGATCTTCGAGGAGCGGATTCTCGACAGCGTCGGCGTCTGGCTTGGTGAGACCCAGATCGTCGATCAGACGACCTGGGTCGGCCTCAACCGCCGACAGCGCGGCGTCATCGTCGACGATGAGGAGAACTGGAGCCCCTGGAAGGCCGCCGAGAGCGGCGCCCTGATCACGGCGCCCGGACAGCGACGATACCTGCAGTTCCAGGTCGACATCGAAGGCGAGCTGTTCGATTCACGCCAGATCAACTGGGTCGAGTTCGATTATCTGCAGCCACCGCTGGGAGACACGCTGCGCGCCGAGGTCTTCCCCCGCCGCGTGCCGGCCGAGAAGCGGGCCACCTTCCGCTACGCGGTGTTGCTGCGCGCCGCCGGCCCCATCCGCGGCTACGACCGCCTCGAGATCGATGCCAACGCCTTGGTCGAAGATCTGCGCGAGATGACGATCGACGGCGAGCCGGCCGCCTTTGACATCGAATATGTGCGTCGCGACGGTTTCGCCATCACCTTCGAACCGATCCGCCGTGACAGTACTGTCCTGGAGTTCACCTTCGACATCCCCGTCTTCCGCTTCGGGACGACCTTCTCGGCGCGCGCCTACCACACCCCGTCAGGAGATGTGCCGCAGCGCCTCGAGGCAGGAGAGGCCGCGGACTTCGGCCCGGGAGATTTCGCCGAATTGTCCGACCTGTCCGTCGTCATTCCACGGGAGCAGGTAGGACAGCTGATCGGCGAAATCCTCGTCGACAACCAGATCTTCACGCCGAATGGGGATCTTGTGAATGACGACTTCGAGGTCTTCTTCAACCTTCTGCAACTGACCAAACCAACGCCTGTGACCATGGAGATCTACGACCTGTCCGGACGCCG
>PBSR01000229.1 GCA_002726335.1 Gemmatimonadaceae bacterium | reverse complement strand
TGGCCGCCGGGAAATGTACCTGCGATCGAGCCGCGGCCCCTTGTTCAGGGTCTACGAGCACACGGGTACCGACAACACCTTCGCCCAGGTGGCCGTCGACGCCAACCCCACTGATGGGCCCAACAGCATGGGTGAGCGTCAGGTGGTTGGCGACTTTGATGCCGACGGCCTGGGTGATCTGTTGGTCGGCGACGAAGATGGGGATCTGTTCATTTTCGAAAGCATCGGTGATGACACCCTCGAGACTGCCGGCGACACCCGCCACGAGCGCCACGGGCCACAGCAGGGCCACCAGTGTCAGTGCTTTGCCGGGAGTTGCTCGCATCAGGACTCACCCCGGCGGCTGCAGGCTGCCAGGTGGCCGTCGTCACCGTCGGTGCCGATGGGCTCCAGAACCGGAATCGACTGACGGCAGGCAGCGACGGCCAGGGGGCAACGCGGATGGAAAGCACATCCCGATGGTGGGTTGACGGCGCTCGGCGTCTCGCCTGACACCGGCTCGCGATCACGACGACGTTTCGGGTCGGCTATGGGCACCGATTCCAGCAGCGCTCGCGTATAGGGATGGGTGGGTGACTGATAGATCGAAGAGCGGTTGCCGATCTCGACGATACGCCCCAGGTACATCACCGCCACGCGCTCACTGAGGTACTCCACTACCGACAGATCGTGCGAGATGAACAGGTACGTAAGCCCCAGGTCACGCTGCAGTTCGACCAGCAGGTTGAGCACCTGCCCCTGCACCGAGACATCGAGAGCCGATACCGGTTCGTCGGCGATGACGATCTTCGGACGCAGCGCCAGACAACGGGCCACACCCACGCGTTGACGCTGGCCACCGGAGAACTCGTGGGGGTAGCGGTTCTGCACGGTTGGACTCAGGCCCACCGCCTCGAGCAGCTCGTCAACGCGGGTACGGCGCTCGGCGTGGGTCCCCAGTCGGTGGATATCGAGGGGTTCGCGCACCGCCTCTCCGATCGTGATCCGCGGGTTGAGCGATGAATAGGGATCCTGGAAGATCATCTGTACGTCCCGGCGCAGACCGAACAGCTCAGCCGCCGAGGAGTGTGCCAGGTCGCGACCTTCAAAGAAGACGTCACCCGTAGTCGGCTCCTCGAGTCGCATGACGGTCCGCCCGAGAGTCGATTTGCCACAGCCCGACTCACCCACCAGACCCAGGGTTTCCCCTGCCTGCAGTTGAAACGAGACGCCCTCGACGGCCTTCACCGTATCTCGCTGGCGGCCGAAGATCCCCCCCCGCACCGGGTAGTGCTTGCGCAGGTTGCGCACTTCCAGGAGGGGTGAATCCGTCAACTCACCACCGGCTTCGCCTCGAGTGGCATGTGACAGGCCACTCGATGCCCCTCTTCGAGCTCTGCGAGGACGGGGTCCTGTTGCCGGCATCGATCCTCGACCCGGCCGCAGCGATCAGCGAAACGACAGCCTGCGGGCGGATCGATCAGAGAGGGAACGACACCCTCGATCGTCGGCACCGGCGTGGCTTTCGACCGCCCCGGCTGCAGGATACTGTCGAGCAGACCCCTGGTGTACGGATGGCGGGGTCTGGCGAACAGCTCGAAGACGGAGCTGCTCTCCACGACTTTGCCTGCGTACATCACGACCACGTCGTCGCAGGTTTCGGCGACGACCCCCATGTCGTGGGTGATGAGAATGATGGCGGTACCCGACTCCCGTTGCAGCTGTTTCATCAACTGCAGGATCTGTGCCTGCACCGTCACGTCCAGGGCCGTTGTCGGTTCGTCGGCGATGAGCAGATCGGGTTTGCACATCAACGACATGGCGATCATGATCCGCTGTTTCATGCCGCCGCTCAACTCGTGCGGATATTGGCCCAGGCGTTGACTCGCGTCGGCGATCCCCACATGGCCGAGGACCTCCACCATGCGCTCTTCGGCGTCCTCGCCGCGCAGGCCGAAACGTTTCTCCAGGACCTCGCTCAGCTGCTTTCGGATCGTGAACACGGGATTGAGCGACGTCATGGGGTCCTGAAAGATCATGGCGATCTCGCGACCACGGATCTCCGGCATCTCATCGGGATCACAGGCGAGCAGATCACGCCCCTTCCACAGAACGCGGCCACCGTCGATGCGTCCCGGTGGATCGGGGATCAGACGCATGACGGACATGGCGCTCACACTCTTGCCACAGCCCGACTCGCCGACGATGCCGAGGATCTTGCCCGCCTCCACGGCAAAGGACACGCCGTCCACGGCACGGACGACGCCATCCTCGGTGTGAAAGGCGGTGCGCAGATCCTCGACTTCGAGCAGGGCCATGGGCTTCGTACGGGTCGAGTGCCCTAACGTGCCGCAGCGGCGCGCAGGGCGGCTTCGATGCGATCCTTCACCTTGTACGGATCGACATCGACGACGGTGTCCTCGCCGAGGGACCGATCGGCGGCCATGGCCTCCTGCAACCGCGCTTCGCGATCCTCGTCGATCCAGAACACCTGCCAATCCGTCATACCCTGTGTACGCTTCGGGAAGAAGGAATCGGGGAATACGAGCCCGTCCCAGTAGAGAAACCGCATGAAGGGGGCCTGCCAGAAGGGCGCGTAGAAGGCTTCGTCCTGGATGATGGCGTCCAACTCGTGCATCGCCGCCAGACGCTGGCTCTTGTCCGTATCAAATCGGTAGACGTCGATGAGGGAGTCGGTGTACGCGGTACCAAAAGCCCAGACGTTGTTGTTGTTCTTCGTCTCCTTGTACACCGACGCGTAGTACTGGTGGGGCCCGGGGAACAGACCGGATGTCCGGGACATGATCGTCATCTCGTACTCCCGTTCGAGGCCGTTGCGGAAAGCGGTCCCCGGTTCCAGCAGCCGCAGGTCCATCTCGACGCCGAAGCGCTGGAAGGTCTGCTTCACCACCGTCATGTGGCGCTCGAGACCCTTGCTGCCATAGGACAGAGTGAAGGCTGCTCGCCCGCCCTCGGCGTTCACCAGGATGCCGTCCTCGCCACGCTTCTCGTACCCGGCTGCGCGCAGATGCTCGCGAGCCTTGCGGGGATCGAAGCTGTAGGGCACCAGGTCACGGTTTTCATACTCGGTGCCGGTAAAGGCGGAGACCTGTTTGTAGTAGGCGTTGTACATCAGCTTCTCGTTGATCTCGTCGAAGTTGAACAGGTACTGAATCGCCTTGCGGAAGTCCTTGTTCTGGAAAATGGGCTTCTCCAGGTTCATGGCGAAACCGTACACTCCCTGCGGGTAGTCGACGAACAGACGTTTGCGGTGCGCCCAGCCTTTCTTCACCGCGTCGAACTCCATCTCTTCGGCCCACTTCTTGGCCGTGTTCACCGTGTAGTAGCTGAGCTCACCCTTCTTGAAGAAGTCGAAGGCCCGGTCGTTGTCGTCGATGACCCGGATGTGGATCCGGTCGACGTTGTACATGCCCTGGAAGTATTGCTTGTCTTTCCCCCACCAGTCTTCGAGCCGCTCGAAGACGACGAACTGGCCCGCCTCCTGCTCGGTGAGCACGTAGGGTCCCTGCACGGGCAGTACGGCGGTATTGTAGCGCTCCGGGAAGCCCTCCTCCAGGGTCACTGCGTGCTGCGGCGTGGCCCAGATATCGAACATGTCCAGGGGGCGCCAGCTCTCGAACTTGCCCGCCACCTTCAGCACGTACGGCTCGACGGCGACGACCTCCTCGTAGTAGTCCTTGGCATATTGGTTGAAGAATGGGTCGACGATGTTCTCGCTCTGCATCATGTGCCATGTATGCACGTAGTCGGCTGCCGTCAGCGGCTTGCCGTCGCTCCAGCGAGCATCTTCATCCAGTCGGTAGTAGATCGTTCGGCCATCGCTCTGGATCGACCAGTGCGTCGCCATCACCGGGATATAGTTGTCCGTCGTTGGATGACGCGTGACCAGGGAGAAACCCATCGTGTTGGCCCGCTTCCAGGAGGCGAAGGCATCGTTGGCGTTGGGGCCGACCACGCGTAGCGTCAGCGGATAGGCGCGCATACTGGTGTAGAAGGTGCCACCCTTCCTCGCCGCCGGATCACCGATAGGTGGATCGTCCATGTTGGTCACCCATTCGATGGACGACAGGTCCTCAGCCGTCGACGGCACAGCCAGGGCCAGCATGAACAATGGCAGCAACAGCATTCTCTGGTAGACGGTGCATCCAGACATTCTTGGTCCTTTCGATTACCGGTATTGGGCGTATTGCTTCGGGTCGAAGGCTTCTCGCGTCGACTCGCCGATGAGGGTTACCAGCAACAGTGTGATGGAGATGGCAGAAAAAGGCGCGATACTCAGCCAGATCTTGTCGCGATTGTGGCTCGCCATGGCCTGATCGATCATCTCGCCCCAGCTTGGCGTGGGAGCAGGGAGTCCGTATCCCAGGTAGTCGAGGGCGGTGAGAGCACTGATGGCCCCGACGATGGCGAAGGGTGTGATCGTGACCAGCGGCGTCAGGCAGTTGGGCAACAGGTGGCGGAAGATGAGACGCGTCCTTGAGGCGCCGAAGGAGCGCGCCGCCAGACAGTATTCCTTCGTCTTCTCGCGGTACATCTCGGTGCGCATGTAGTACGTCATACGGATCCACTCGAACAGTGCCATGATCCCCAACAGCAGCAGGAAGCCGGGTTTGAAGAACGTCGCCAGCAGGATGACGACATAGAGAAAGGGCAGCGTCGACCAGACTTCGATGAAACGCTGGCTGTAGATATCGAAGCGTCCCCCGAGAAAGCCCTGGAGCGAGCCGATGGCGGTACCGGCAGCCTGGCCGACGAAGACGAGAGCCACGGCAAACAGGATCGATATACGAAAGCCATAGAGCAGGCGGGCCAGCACGTCCCGCCCCTGCGAGTCGGTGCCGAACCAATGGCGCCCGTCCGGCGCGTTCGGCGGCGGCTCATCATAGTTGAAATCCGGCTCGTAGGGGTCAAACGGCACCAGGGGCATCCACACCCAGTCGCCTCCGTCGGCCTCGTCGAAGCGGGCCTGCAGGGCCATATAGTTCGCCTCGACGTCGTCGAAGCCGTATTCGTCCTCCTGATCGAAGGTCGCCATATCGTGATACTGGAACGTGGGGAAGTAGAGTGTCCCTTCGTAGCTGACGACGATGGCACGGCGGTTGGCCAGGTAGTTGGAGAACAGCGACAGAACCGTCAGAGTGGCCAGGATGGCAAAGGAATAGAAACCACGACGGATCCGACGAAAGCGTTGCAACCGCTTGCGCGTGATGGGGTTCAGGCGCAGCCCGATCATTCGCCGAACCGTACGCGGGGATCGGCACCGGCAACGCACAGATCGCTCAACAGATTGCCCAGCAGCAGCAGGGCCGACGAGATGAAGATGTAGCCCATGACCACCGGGTAGTCACGCGCCGTGATCGCCTCGAAGAACAACAGCCCCATGCCGGGGATGCCGAAGACACGCTCTATGAGCAGCGAACCGGTCAGAATCAGCGAGATATTGTTGCCGAAACTGGTGGCGATGGGGATCAGCGAGTTGCGCAGAGCGTGACCGAAGACGGCGCGTTTCCAGGTCATGCCTTTGGCCAGGGCGGTCTTGACGTAGTCGGCACCCATGTTCTCCAGCAGACTGTTCTTCATCAGGATCGTCATGAAGGCGAACAGGTGGATGGCGTAACAGACCACTGGCAGGGCGGTGTGATGGACGCGGTCCAGGATCTTGTCGAACAGGGACATGTCAGCAAAGCCCTGGCTCTCGAAGCCGGCCAGCGGAAACCAGTCATGCTGCACGGCGAACAGGGCCAGCAGCACCGCACCAAGAGCGAACCCGGGGATGGCGTAGCCGAGGAAGATGACGACGGATGTGATGTTGTCGAAATAGCTCTTGTGACGCAGCGCCTTGAGGATACCCAGGGGGATACAGACGGAATAGGTCAGCAGGAAGGCGATGAGCCCAAAGTAAACGGATACGGGGAAACGACTGGCGATCAGATCCTCCACCGGGAGGGTGTAGCGGAAGGAATCACCGAGGTCGAGGGTGATCAGTTTTCCCAGATACGTGGCGTAGCGGACCAGAATCGGCTCATCGAAGCCGTAGTAGCGCTTGAGACTGGCCAGATCCTCTTCGGGGATGTCGATGGAAGACACACGCTGGGAGGCACCGGATCCCGTCTCACCGAAATCGCCGGCACCGGCGATGCGCATGCGCATCTGGTCGATGGGCCCCCCCGGCACAAACTGACACAGCAGGAACACCAGAAAGGTGATCCCCAGCAGGGTCGGCAGCATCAGCAGCAGCCGCCGGAGGGTGAAGTCGCGCAGGGCGTGTGATCGTGTCATCGCATCGTTGGCCCATCGGCCGATTCAGGTGGACCTGTAAAGTAGGCAGCAGGTCCGGTCACCGCCGGCGAGGGCCACATCGACGACGCCCTGCCCTGCCTGATCCGTGCCCAGCGGCAACATGGCTGCTGGCCTGACCTGTTGCAGCGCCTGCCGTCGTCGGGGCCGTTGCCCGCCAATGAGATGATCCTGACACACCGCCGCACAGAGAATTTCGACTTGCATGTGACGCGTTAGGCAGCTATCTTCCTGTCTATCGAGTTCGATCTATAGCTAACTCATATTATCACAAGCGAACAAGAATGGCAGTTATCGACTCCGGCGAAACGAGTGATCTGCGGACCCGGTTCCAATTCTCTCATGGGCTCCGCCTGGAGGTGTTCTATGCCCTGCAGGCCCTGACGGACAGCTCAGATATCCACCAGAGTTGGCGCCAGGCGGCCTCCGAGGCCTTGCCTGAGGAATTCTACCGCGCCTTCGCCGCCCTCGGAAACACCCCCATCCTCTGGCCACTGCTGGCCGATGCCCCGGGTACGATCGATGCATCGGTTTCGTTCCAACAGCTGATGGACAGCCTGCAGACTCTCGACCTCGACACCTTTCGCGAGGGTATTCTCGTGGGTGCGTTGCACGACCGGGATGTGGTGGTCGATCTCGTGGAGGGCCACCTTGATCTGGCCGCGGCGATCGATCGCGCACCGGAGCACAAGAAGCACCTGTGGTACACCTGTGTCGGCCTCTACCCGTACGACGAGCACGCTGCCGTCCCCCTCGCCCTCCAGCGGGCGCTGCACGATCCGGAGGGGTTCCGGACCGATGCTCTGCTCTGCCTGAACCTGTTCTGGGAACACGTCTTCGCCGCCACCTGGGAAGGCCTGGAGCCCGAGCTGCTGCGCTCGGTGCGCGAAAAGCGGCGCCTCTTCGAAGCCCTGTCCGTGAGCGAATTCCTCGAACAGGCGATCATGCGACTCGAGATCGACGAGGAGCGACAGGTGCTGCGCTCGTTGCGAGGGGGCTGCGAAATCCCCCTCGACAGGTTGCACGCGGCACACATCATGCCTTCCGCTTTCAACACCCGCCGCATGTGGACCAGCTATACCGACGCCGGATGTAAGATCTGTGAAACTGTCTTCGTCCCCTACTTCGACGCGTCCATCGCCGTCGAGCCGCTCACGTCCCGGCAGGTGGCGCCACCGGCACCACAGGCAGCGCCGGTGAACCTCGAGCCGGCGCTGATCTTCAAGGCGCTGGGGGACGGCACACGCTATGCGATGGTGCAGTTGATCGGCAGACAGGCGCGAACCTCAGCCGATCTTGCCCGCGAGTTGGGTGTGTCCAAGGCGACGATCTCCCACCACCTGAGTCTGTTGCGGGAGGCCGGACTCGTCAGCGAGAGCTACGAATCCGGCTCTGTCCGGCTGTCGCTGAAGACCGAGGTGATTCATCAGCTGTCAACACTGGCCTCTACGGCCTTTGCCCCGACAGCGTGACGAGTTCGGTGTCCATATTCCGGACAGGAAGGAGGGAGGTAGCTCCGTAGTTTGTAAATGGGGTGTCCAAGGCGACATGCTTGCGTTCGTGGCCGAGCTCAGCATATCGTCTTCCCAAAGGGACCGAAGGACGGTGGACACCCTACAGGAATATAGTAGCTGCTCGATTCCCGTCCCCTTTTCAAGGCGGATGGGCGAGCCACAGTGAGGAGGATCCTCATGAGCCTGCGTCGTCTCACCCATGTTCTCCTGCTCTTCGCGCTGCTCGCGGTGCTGTCGGCCTGCGGCGGCCGTGTCGTCGAGCCGATCGCCCTGCCGACGACAGAAGAAGTCCCCTTCAACGTCGTCATCGACGTACGCGACAATCTCGTGCGCCAGTATTCAGGGGCCGCCAAACCCTTCCGTCCGGAGCCGGCGGTCCGCTTCGATTTCCGCGAGACGTCCCGGCAGACTCCCGAGCCAGGACGGGCCATCGTCGCCGGTGAGTTTCTCTTCGCCATCGGCGACGGTCCACTGCGGCGGGGACGTATCACGGTGTTCTTCACCATCGATGGCAGCGGCTGGACACGCACGGGCGAGTTCCGCATCGATGAAGAGCCCGTCGAATCTCATTTGCTCTCGATCCGCATCCGCGACAGTGTCACCGAGAAGGCCCTGGCCGGGGTCTTGGTGGAGGCGCGGCGTGTGGATGACAGCGTACGGTCGTCTCGGATCCGGGTCACTGACACCGACGGTCTCGTCGAGCTGGAGGTGCTCACCGGCACCTTCCAGGTGCGAGCCCGGCTGGACGACTACCATATTTCGGTGTCCGACTTCATCCCGGTGATTGCGACGCGACAAGAGCCGAACGAGATCCATCTGACACCCCATAGGGCAGACCCGATCCAGCTGTAGGCCAGTGCTCTGTTAGGGAGTAGACCTTGTGCAATGAGGGCGCCGAGGAACCCGGGTCGCAAGGCGCGCGATCGAGTCGGGTCAGTGGACCCGTCGAGTGAGCGCAACGCCGTGAGCTGAGAAGGATTCATCGGTGGTCGAATACAAGGTTCGCTCCCTAACAGAGCACCAGACAGGCCCGGTGGGAACCGCCTCCTGCCGGGCCTTTCCCGCACTCCCCTACTCCGTCTCTCCGTCCAGTCCGAACTGCCGCAGCTTCTGCAGCAGCGTGTACCGCGTGATGCCGAGAGCCTCGGCAGCTCGGCTGCGGTTGCCCTCGCTGTCGGCGAGTGTCTCGCGGATCAGTTTGCGTTCCACCTGGGCCACCACATCGCGCAGTTTCCCCCCCCGGCGTCGTGGCGTGGCCGCCTCGTCACCCCGAAGCTTGTCTGATAGAAGGGGCACGTCGATGGGGCCATCGTCGGCGATCAGTACCAGGGCCCGCTCGATTTCGTTTTCCAGCTCGCGCACGTTGCCCGGCCATTCGTACCGCACCAGGGCATCCATGGCCTGAGGCGTGAACCGTGCCCCCCCATCTGCGGGGAGATGGTGTTGGAGGAAGTGCTGTGCCAGGGCCGGGATGTCCTCTCGGCGCTCGCGCAAGGGTGGGATGTGAATCGGGAACACACTGAGTCGGTAGAACAGGTCCTCGCGGAAGGCGCCTTCGGCAACCTCGGCCTGCAGGTCCCGGTTGGTGGCGGCGATGACACGGGCGTCGATGGGGCGTGCCTCGGTCTCGCCCACACGGGTGACCTCGGATTCCTGCAGCACGCGCAGAAGTCGCGTCTGCATGGCGGGACTCGTCTCGCCGATCTCGTCGAGAAAAACCGTGCCGCCCGTGGCGGCTTCGAACAGACCGGCGCGATCCTCGGCCGCCCCGGTAAACGAGCCCCGGCGATGCCCGAACAGCTCGCTTTCGAGCAGCCCCTCGGACAGGGATCCGCAGTTGACGGCGACGAAGCGCCCCTCGGAGCGGTCTCCACGCTGGTGGAGGGTACGCGCCACCGCCTCCTTGCCGGTTCCTGACTCTCCCGTGAGCAGTACCGTCACATGCGAATCAGCCACCTGCTGCAGAACCTGATAGATCCGCTGCATAGCGGCGCTGTCGCCGATGAGTCCCTCGAAGCGTCCCCAACCTGCGCGAATCTCGTCACGCAGGATCGTGTTTTCCTGGTACATGCGACGGATACGGAGCATCGAACCGACTCGCGCCATCAGTTCAACGGGCTCAAAGGGCTTTGTGACATATTCGTCCGCCCCCTCACCCAGCGCCCGCACGAGAGCGTCGCGATCGTCGAGGGCCGTCACCATGATCACGGGAACGAAGCCGATACCGTCGAAGGCTTTGATGCGCCGGCACACCTCGAAGCCGTCCATGCCCGGCATCATGATGTCGAGCAGAACCAGATCCGGTCGTTCGCTGACGACCAGGTCGACAGCGGTGGCACCCTCGGTGGCTTCGAGCACCTCGTGGCCCTCGAGCTCGAGACGCTGGCGCAGCGCCTTGATGTTGGATGGGTTGTCGTCGACGACGAGAATGCGGGCGGATGTGGCCATTGCCGGCGTCAGCAGGTCAGGTGGCGACGGATGGCATCGAGCAGCTGCGGCGGCCGGTAGGGCTTGGCGACGTAGTCGTCACACCCCGCCTTTCGTGCCCGCTCCTCGTCATCGGCCATGGCGTCGGAGGTGATGGCGATGACCGGAATCCGTTGCGTGCGGCCATCTGCCTTCAGACGCTCGACGACCTCGTAGCCGGAGGCCCCGGGAAGGTGCATGTCGAGCAGAATCAGATCGGGCAGCTCGCGCGCCGCTGTGTCGAGACCGGCTTCACCGTCATTGCTTTCGATGAGAGAGACGTCGACGGTGCGCAGGATGTGCTGCACGACCTTGCGGTTCGATGGATTGTCCTCCACGTGCAGAATGACGGGTCGGTCGATCTCGGCCATCAGACAGCCATGCTGGGGAGCCGCGGGATCAGAAAATGGAAGGTGGACCCGGCGCCTGGTTCACTGTCGAGCCAGAGACGCCCCCCGTGGAGTTCGACAAAACGACGGACGATGGCCAGCCCGAGCCCCGTGCCACCGGCGGTCCGCGTGATCGTGTCATCCACCTGAAAGAAGGGCTGGAACACACGCTCCTGTTCGTCGGTGCCGATGCCGTGACCGGTGTCCTCGACCCAGAAGTGTACGCCGCCGTCCATTTCATCGGCGCCGACACGAACCTGGCCGTCGTCGGTGAACTTGATGGCGTTGTCCACCAGGTTCACCAGCACCTGTTGCGTCAGTCGTTTCTCATCTGCCTGAATCGTCGGCAGATCGACTCCCGCCTGCGCCGACAGTGTCAGGCCCTTGCTCTGGGCCCGGTGCAACTGTGAAGCGACAGCATTGTCGACACAGGACGCCGGCTGGCAGTCGACGAGCTTCAGTGTCATGGCGCCCGCTTCGATTTTCGACAGGTCGAGAACATCGTTGATCAGCGTCAGCAGGTTGTCGCCGTTGCTGTCGATCTCTTCGACGGCATCCCGCAGGTCATCACCGATGTCTCCGTAGGCTCGATCCAGTATAAGGGAGGAGAAATTGATGATGGCATTCATCGGCGTGCGCAGCTCGTGCGACATGTTCGCCAGGAAAGCACTCTTTGCCTGACTGGCGCGCAACACCTCCTGATGGGCCTGCTCGAGGGCCCGGGCGTTCTCCTCGAGACGCCGATTCGACTCTTGCAGACGTGCGTCACGGCGTACGATTCGTGTGGCTTGCCAGCCGATGAGACCGAAGGCGACGACCAGGGCGCCGACAGAGCCGATGAGCTCGTAGGGCAGGTGCACGGTGAGAACAACCGTCGCCGCCGTGTTGCTGGTTCCCAGGTCTCGATCGACGGCGAGCACCTCGAAAACGTAGTCGCCTCGGGGCAGACCATGATACTCGATGCGCGTGTCGCGTGTGTGTTGCCAGTTCTCGTCCCGGGAGCCCAGCAGGCGGTAGCGGAACACCAGTTGACCGGGGCGGGTTTTCAGGCTGATGCCGCGCACCTCGAAGACGACGACCTCTACCGAGGTTGGCACATCCACCGCGTCGACATCGGCGTGCCGGCGGTCGGCGACCACGGCGTCGATGAAGACCGGGACATCAGCGGCCGGCTGCGGCAGGAATCGGGACATCCCGGCATTGCCGCCGATCCAGTACGAACCGTCCCCTGCCGGGGCGACGGACAGCGTGACATTGTCGGGCAGGCCGTCCCGTGCCGAGAGGCTCTGAAAAACCTCGCCGTCGAAACGGCTGATACCGCCGCCGTCGGTGCCAGCCCAGAGGACGCCGGCACTGTCCATGTGCACGCTGTGCACGTCGTTGGAGGCCAGCCCGTCGTCCATCGTGTAGCGGGTGAAGCTGTCACCGTCATAACGAACCACGCCGCCATGGGTGGCGAACCAGATACCACCCTCAGCGTCCTCGTGCATGTCGAGGACATATCGCGGCAGCCCATCCTCGTCGTCGAAGACTTCGAAGGACTCTCCGTCGAACCGGGCCACACCTGACTCGGCAGAGATCCACAGGTCACCATTGCGCGTCTCCAGCAGGTCCAGCACCTCGTCTCCAGGCAACCCGTCCTCGGTGGCAAAGACCTCGATCTGACTGCCGTCCCAGCGCGCCAGGCCGCGGCCGGTACCCAGCCACAGATCGCCGTTGCGCGCCTGCAGCAGCGCCAGCACCTGGTCCTGGGGCCGGCCGGCACCGACATCGAGAATCGACCAGTGGTCGCCATCCATACGCGCGGCACCGTCTCCCGTCAGGACCCAGACACGACCCTGAGTGTCCTGGTCGACACGGTACACCTTGGCCTCCGGCAGGCCATCCCGGTCAGTCCATGTGGTCATCTCACCACGCCGCAGACGGGTCACCCCGGTGGTGTCATTGTGGGCGATCCACAGGTCTCCCTCCTGCGTCCGGCGGAGATGATGGACGCCGCCAGTCAGACCGTCCTCCTCCGTGTAGACCACGAGCCCGGTTTCGTCGAGACGGCTGGCGCCTCCCATGGTGGCGAACCACATGGCCCCTTCGCGATCGCGCAGAGCCTGGTGCACGGCGCTGTGGGGCAGGGCCGTATGCTGCGCCTTGGTGGACGTCTCACCGTCGCGCAAACGCAGCACGCCGTTCGATGTGAGAAACAGGTGATCGCCGTTGTCTTCTTCGAAGATGCCGATCACCATGCCGGTGGCATCGTCATGCTTGGAACCGAATGGGGTCCAGGCGGTACCATCGTAGCTGGCGACACCGCCTCGGCACGAGGTCCACACGTCTCCTGAGCGGTCGATGCTGATGACGAAGGCAGGCATCTCCGGCAGGTCAGACGTGTCGTCGAAAACGGTCCAGTGGTCCCCGTCATAGCGCTCGATACTCGTGTAGGTGGCAACCCACAGGGCCCCATCCGGCGCGAAGTCTATGCCATTGATCCGACCGTCTCGCAGGCCCTTCTCGTGGTCCAAGATGAACCACCCGTCCCCTTCGCGGCGGGCGATACCGGAGCCGAATATGGCGAACCAGAGCGTACCATCGGCGTCCTCGGCGATATCGATTACCTCGCCACGGGGCAGACCGTCTTCGGGGCCAAAGCCCACCAGGCCTTCGGGTCCGAGGCTGGCGATACCCTTGGCCGTTGCCAGCCACAGCCTGCCGTCGCGGTCTTCGTGCAGGGCGCGCACGTTGTTGCTCGGCAACCCGTCTTCGGTATCGAGTCCAAGCCACTGGCCACCGTCGAAGCGGCTGATCCCGTTGTTGCCCGTGCCGAACCACATGTGGCCCTGGCGATCCTGCAGCATGGCCTGCACCATCGGTCCTGCCAGGCCATCGGTGACATCGTAAGTGTGCCAACGTCCGCGGCCGGGACCGAGAGACCGCGTAACACCCTCTCCCACATCGATCGTACGCAGATGGGTCAACGGCGCACGGTAGGATCGGAAGGCGATTTTCAGCAGCCCCCCGTCTTCCTGCGAGTGGTAGGTCTCACCCCACTCCCGCATATGTTCCCGCAGGTAGCGGTCGGCGCGCATCCGGTGGCGTGCGGAGTCGATGAGCGACGGGTTGGGAAACTCGTACAGCCGCGAGAACACACCGGGAACCGTGGGCCGTCCTGATTCGGCGGAGGCCTGCAGGCCCTGGGACTCCATCCAGGGGCGGATCTCGGCCTCGTAGAGGGCGGCGAATTCATCCTGCTGATCCGGCGGAACCCAGAAGGACATGCGAGCCAGCGTCGGTTCTGCCGCTGCGACTTGCGTGGCGCCTGTCAGGCACAGCGCGGCCGCGACACAGAGCGCCGACAGGTGTCTGCGGTAGTTGATATGTCGGGTGAGGCCGGGCATGGGTATCCCAAAAATAACGAACCGGCCGCGCGGTGCAGGGAACACCGTGCGGCCGGTCTTGCTGCGAAGCAGAAACAAACGCTCCTGAACGCAGTCTAGAGGTACCAGATTGCCAGGAATCTGGTCATGGATCGAGTGCCCGTCTTCAGGGCGGAAGCAATGGCGGAAGCGTAGGCGATGCGGGACATGACGGGTTCTCCTTGCAGAGGCTGGGCTTCGGCTGTCCCGCGTGACCATGCACATGCCGTGCCAGCATTGCGAGACAGGAGCTGTTCAGCCTCTCACAACATCATGTTTTTTCATCGCTTACTGCATGTCACTCCTTGTCGTCATGAGGATCGATTCGCTGACTGTCGCCTGATCAGTCCATCCGGGTGATCTCAGTCGATTCCGATTGATACTCGTGTAAGGCAGGAATAAACAGCCTCTTACGCATGTGGTCGGCCATTGACCTGGATAGTGTACAATCCCTGACCACCTCGCGTCGAACGGCGAATACCGCCGCCTGAGCGGCGGGTTTGGCCGAACCGTCCTGGTGTTTCCTCTGAAATAGAAGGACTATCGACTCCGGCCACCGCGAAGTATTACCTGATAGGCGACCAATGCCGCCGCCACGTGCACATTCATCGACGGTCCCTTGCCGTACATCGGCACGAAGACAGCGCCATCGCACAGCCCCAGAGTTCCGGCATACACGCCGTTCGACTCGTTGCCGAGCACGAGGCAGACACGGTCCTCCCAGGCGAAGTCGAGGAAGGGCCGCGTCCCCTGCGCCGTCTCCAGCGCCACGATCTGATACCCTTCCGCCTTCAGTGTCGTCAGGGCCTCGTGTGTATCGGCGATCCGACGCCACTTGACCCGGCGGTCGTGGCCACGCGAAGTACGATCGATCTCGTCATGGGGCGGGACGGGGGTCTTGCCGGTAAACACCAGCTCGCGGGCGCCCACCGCGTCGGCGACGCGGAACAGGGATCCCACGTTGCGGGGATCTTCCATGCTCTGCAGCAGAAAAGAGACCTCGGCCTGGGGCGGAAAATCGCCGGCCGCCTGCTCGAAGAGTCGGCGAATCTCCACCTTTCGAAGGGGCAACATCCTCTCAGCCAAGATCGACGCCACTCCCGTCGGCACCGACGATGACCTCGCCATCGAAGTGGACCCGTATGCGCTCCCCCATGTCGTTGACCGCGTCAAGTTCGCCCGTGATATCCTCGATGACGAGATGCTTGATCATCAGACGCCGCACGGCACAACGGCTGGCCAGCGCTCCCAACGCCTCCGGCGTGATGTGCCATGTCCCCCAGGGCTGTTGCGCCAGGAACTCGGCTGTGCCCGAACACTCGTAGACCATCAGATCGGCACCGTGGGCAAACTCCTCGAAGCCTTCCTGGGGCAGTCCGTCGCCACTGATGATGACACGCTGTTGCTCTGCCTCGACGCGATAACACAGCGTCGTAATGCCACCGTGATCGGTGAACACCGCCGACAGGACACAGCCCTCCTCGTGGAGGACATCACCGGCGCTGTCGATTTCGACGACTTCGGGATCGAGACCGAACTCCTTCTTGCCGTGGCCGAGGCGACTGTTGATGTCGTCGCGGAAGGGCGGTCGAATCAGGTGTTCGATGAAGTGGGCGGTGCCGACGGGGCCGTAGATACGCAGCGGGTTGCGGCGACCATTGTTCCAGCCCACGTAGACGAAATAGGGCACGTCAACGACGTGGTCGAAGTGCAGATGGGTGAGGAACAGGCGATCCACGTTCTCCGCGGCCACCTCCTGCTGGGCGAGGCGCAGGCAGGCCGAGCGCCCGCAGTCGAACATCCAGGTACGGCTGGCCTCGCCGTTGTGTCCTTTGAACTGGAGAATCTGTGAGGGCCCCGCGCGGCGCGGGTTGTTGCGCACCGCGCCGGATCCGAGGAGTGTGAATCTCATGCCCCCAAGATAGTGTCGTGCCCCGGGGCACGACATGGGTCACAGCTGGCGGCGTTTCATCCAGAACAGAGTCACGTTGGCCACGACGAAAACCCAGACGCCACCGACGGCCCAACGACGGTACCGGCGCGACGCTTCCGACTCGTCGAGCAGCTGTTGTACGGCGGCGATCTCCTCGTCGACGGCCGCCACGGATTCGTCGATGATCTCCATGTCGAGAGAGTGTGTCCGGGCCTCGACCTGTCGCAGGGAGGCGCCGGCGCCGGCGAGCAGCCCGGCCGACCGCTGCAACCCGGCGTCGATCTGCCCCAGGCTGTCGAAGCGTGCCGCCACCACGTGCAGGTTCTGCTCGGCCTCCCGCAGTGCCAGCTGAATGCCTGTGGCCCGCTCCAGGGCGACGTCGTCTTCGCCGCCGTGACAGACCGCACAGGTCGTGTCCATCAGCGTCAGCGTCGCATCGGCCACGTTATGATTCTGATGACAGGTGATACAGGTGGGGTTGTCACGATCTGCCGGGTCAGCGTGGGGGCCCATGCGGAAGAACTCCGCCGGGCCCTTGTGGCATCGGGCACAGATCCCGGCGATGTCCTCCCGTGCCGGCTTGCCGATGAACCCCGTCTCCGGCGCCTTGGCCTCCTCCTCGCGCGCCTCGTCGGTGTCCCCGCCGTGGCAGTCGTTGCACAGCAGCAGACCTCGCTGGTAATGCACTCCCTGGCCGAAGTCCTCCCCCTGCTCTTCGTGACACATGGTGCACCACACGTCGTCCAGGTCGACCTGGCCCGGGGGCACCACCAACTCCTGCTGAGCCCAGACGACGGTGGGCAGAATCATCAACAGCCAGCGCCTCACGGTTGCCCCCCCTCATCATCGGCGACATCAACTTCCACCCTATGGGGTACGCCCTGTACATCGAAGTGGTAGGTGGTGCCGAAGAACGTGCTCGTCGTCTCCGACAGATGTCCGAGAACCCCGAGCAGCAGAATCACTGCGGTCGTCGCCAGCCAGCCAGCCACGACCCGGGGGCGGCGACCGGGGTGCCGCTGCGGAGACGTGTCGATCGCCAGCGGCAGCAGGACCAGAACCAGCAGCAGCAGCGGCGGCATGTTCACGCCGACGACCTCGGGCACGTACTTCAACAGCTGGTACGCGGGCAGGAAGTACCACTCGGGCTTGATGCCCATCGGTGTACTCAGCGGGTCGGCGGGCGTGCCTATATGGGCGGGATACAGCAGCGCCAGAGTGACGAGCACGCCAAGGGTGAGATACATCGTGGCGCTGTCCCTGAGAAAATGGTGCGGGAAGAACGGCTCACCGCCGGCGGCACGGTTCTGTTCGGCTGTCGGCTCGGGAACATCGCTGCGCCCCAGCGACGAGATCCCCTGGTAACGGATCAGGAAGAGATGCAATCCCACCAGCCCAAGGAGCAGCAAGGGCAGCAGGAAGACATGGACCACATAGAAGCGGCCCAGGGTCGCGTCGGCCACCTCGCTGCCGCCGATCATGAACTGTCTCGTAGTCGGCCCGAGGACGGGCAGCGACGCCGGCGCCTCGGTAGCTACCACGGTACCCCAGTACGCCACCTGATCCCAGGGCAGCAGGTAGCCGGTGAAGCCGAAGCCGAGAATCGCCGCCAGCAGGCCGACCCCGACGATCCAGGTCAGTTCTCGCGGTTTCTTGAAACCGCCGTAGAAGAACACCCGAAACATGTGTGCCAGGGCGACGATGACGATCAGGTGCGAACCCCAATTGTGTATGGAACGGACCAGCCAGCCCAGGGGCACCTCGTACATGATCGACTCGACGCTGGCAAAGGCCTCCCGTCCGGTCGGTTTGTAGTACGCCATCAGCAGAACACCGGACAGCAACTGCACGCTCAACAGCAGCAACAGGGCGGCGCCCAGGGTGAACAGCCAGTTCACATGAGGGGGAACGGGTTTGCGCAGGTTGTCGAGCACTACCTGGCGCACGGGCTCCAGGTGCAACCGCTCATCGAACCAGAGCCAGAGTCGCTGCACGATCAGCCCTCCAGCAGGGGACTCACGCGGATGCCGCCCTCCTCGACCGTCAGTGACACCTGCGCCAGAGGTTCGCGGGCGGGGCCTCCGAGAATCTCGCCGTGCAGATTGTAACGGGCGCCGTGACAGGGACATTCCACCTGGCCGGTCGTGGCATCCCAGGCGACGGTGCAGCCCAGGTGGGTGCAGGTCGCCTGCAACCCGACCAGGCCGTCCTCCCGACGCACGACGAGGATCTTGCCGAGGCGTGAGCGACCGACGACGCTGCCCTCGGGCCCGATGTCCTCGGCCCGCAGTGGTCCGGCAGCACCGACGAGGAACTCGCTGCCGGCGCCGCCGGCGGTGGGCCAGAGGTAGGCCAGCACGGTACCGGCAAACCCGGTGACGGTGCCGACGAAGCCGAGGCCGAGCAGGGCGTTGACCAGACGGCGGGTTGGTCCGGAGTAAACTGCGGAATCAGACATGGTGTCGCCTCGCATGGAATCCAGGGGGATTCGGCAGGGACCCCAGTCGCTGAAGCCGCCGGGTGCGGGACAGCGCAGGGAGCAGGGCCGAACCTGCCGAGTCGTGGATCGTTTCAGTATACGGATGAAAGACCGCGACCCAGGCTCGGGAGCGCGGTGTGTCTCGTTAACCGATTGATCTGTCGACCCGGCGGTTCTCCTGCTCAATTCTGCGTCGTGGTTGGAGCGCGCAGGCCACGCGCTCGCGATTCAGCTGTCTTTCGGCACCTGCCGCCGCACACCATTCTCGTAGGCCACATCGTACGGCCCATCGGGTACCGGCAGCTGCCGTATTGCCAGCTCACCCTGAGTGATGTGCGGCTCGGACTTGAGCAGCAGTTCGTCCAGGGATTGCTGGGGCGAAGCGTCGGTTGTGTCGATCTCCACGAGCAGTCCTTTATGCGCCAGCAGAGACCTATCGACCTCATCGGCAAACCGCTGCTTGATCTCTGTCACGTCAGCGGACTTGACGATGGCGTATTCGTGGGGCGCCTCTGCCATACGTTGGCGAATCGCCTCGTCGCTCGCTGTGACGTGGATCAACACCACGTCCGGCAGCCGTGACTCGAGCACCTGCACCTCGTAGAGCCGCTGGTGGCGGTACCCGTAACGGGGATAGTACGGGTTTTCGGGATCCTCTCCGTAGAAGTCCGAGTAGATCGACTCCTCGATGTGCCAGCCGCTGATCATCACGTGATCGTAGTTGCGCAGGACCTCGACGTGGTACTGGATCTGCATGCGTTGCATGCGCTCCTTCACATCATCCGGAAAACCCACGTAGGCCGCACGCGACTCCGGGCTCAGTGTGGAGTCGGGAATGGTGAAGTGGTCATCGCCGTGTACCCGCAGGCTGCGCTGCCGATAGTAGGCGGTGAGCAGATCGATCAAGGTGGACTTGCCGGCATACTCGATACCGACGAAGACGCAACGCATGGACGGATCCTTCTGTTGCTGGTGGGCCACCGGTGAGAGGGTATATTCATCTCGCCGTGCCACCGGAACGCAGCCAAGATAGACAGAATGCCTGATTCCGCCACCCCCGTCGGAGTACTCATCGCCCAGTTGGGCACACCGGAGGCGCCCACGCCCGGAGCCCTGCGGACCTACCTGCGGGAGTTCCTCACAGACCGCAGGGTCATCGACCTGAATCCGCTGACCTGGTGGCCGATCCTCTACCTGTTCATCCTCACACGGCGACCGGCGCGGTCGGCGCGCCTCTACGAGCGCATCTGGACCGAGGCCGGCTCCCCGCTGCTCGTGCACTCTCGCGCTCAACAGAAGGGCGTGCAGACACGCCTCGGTGACGGCTACCGGGTCATCGTCGGCATGCGCTACGGGAAGCCGGGCATCGACGCCGCCATGCGGCAGTTTGCCGATCAGGGCATCGACCGGGTCGTCGTTCTGCCCATGTTTCCGCAGTTTTCCTGCTCCACCACCGGTTCCATCTATGACGCCGTCACGCAGGCCGCCTTCGACCGGCGCCGACGGATGCCGACGATCCGCTTCGTTCCGCCGTACTTCGCCCACGCCGACTACATCGACAGCCTCAGGGTGATCATCGAAGAACAGCTCCAGGCCGTGGGCCAGGTCCCGGACCGCTTCCTGATCACCTTCCACGGAATCCCCCGACGATATGCTGATGAGGGTGATCCCTACCGCGACCATTGCCTGCGCACGGGACAGCTACTAGCCGAGGCTCTTGGATTGCAGCCGGAGCAGTGGGTGCAGGGTTTCCAGTCCCGCTTCGGCAAGGAGGAATGGCTGCAGCCCTACACCGAGGACCTCCTCGCCGCGTTGCCTGCAGAGGGCGTACAGACCATCATGGCCGCCTGTCCCGGGTTCACCGCCGATTGCCTGGAAACGCTGGACGAGATCGGTCACGAGGGCGCCGCGACCTTCCGTGAGGTTGGTGGCGCGGAGTTGCACCTGGCCCCATGTCTGAACGCCCATCCCCGCTGGCTCGACGCCATGGCCTCGATCATTCGCTCGGAGGCTTGTGGCTGGACAGACGGAGATTCCCGGTGAGCGACGCGTCCCGCCTCGATCGTTCCGCCCAGGCCCGGCTGCTGCGCCTGGCGCGAGCCCTCGTCGACGGGCGCCGGGCACGAGCTCTGGTGGCGCCCACACGGCAATCCGAGGGCCACTGGTTCGGTGGTGGCAACGCGGCTCGCGATATCGACGGCAGCCTCCTTCTTCTCGGCCGCTACCGTGACGCCGGCGACAGTCGCACCGGACTGGCGGCCGGTCCTCGTGGACGGGAACTGACCTTGTTCCGCTCGACGGATGACGGGCTCAGCTTCGACAAGGTGGCGGCCTGGAGCAAGGCGGATATCGGCGGCGCCTCTTCGGTGCTCAGCATCGAGGGATCGGCCCTTCATATAACCCCGGAGGGGGCTCAGGTCTTTCTCTCCACCGAGCGGCAGCGGGCCTATCCGAAATCGCTACGCTCATTGCAGAAACCCGGGACCGGGATCTGGGCGATCGATCGCTTCGAAGCGACATCCGCGGCCAGCCTCGATGCCCGCAAGGGCCTGTGCCGCATCCTCACGGGAGACGATCCGGCGTACCTGCACGTCAAGGACCCGAACCTGTCTCCCGGTCTGCTGGGCGGCGGTCGCAAGGGCGAACGTCTTCTCCTCTACTGCACCCATCCGTACAACTGGTCCTCAAGCGCTTCCGGGTGGGCGCGGCTCGACGCCGCCGGTGACGTGATCTCCTGGGGCGATGACTTCTTCCCCCGGGGGCCGGTATGGGATGTCGCAGCAAGCCGGATCACCTGCCGGCTGCCCGTACCCCGGATCGGGATGTTCGCCGATGTACCGTCCCTGAGTCTCTACTTCTACGATGGGGCCGAGTGTCTGCGTCCACACGAGACCCACCGTCACGGCGTCCGGCGACCGCGGGGACACTCCTGCGAGGAGCTGGGGGGGGTGGCCTGGGGCTTCGATCAGGACTTCCCTGACGGACTCCAGCGCCTGAGCCGGCTGGAGCCGTGTTTTGTGTCACCTGAGGGTACAGGCTGCAATCGGTACGTCTCGGCTATCGTCGATGACGACGGCCTCTTCGCCCTCTGGCAGCAGTCGAACAAGCGCCGGGCACAACCCCTGATGGGTCATCGCCTCACGGCCCGACGGTTGCGCACCCTCCTCGGGTGAGTTGCGGATCACGTGTCGATTCCTGGGGGCGGTCTTGGTCGTTACTCGTGATCGATCCGCGCCGTCAGCCAGGTGCTGATATCGCGCAGGCAGTCGCCGTCGATCTGATGACCCATGCCATATTCGCGGTAGGTCAGGTCCACCTCCAGCTGTTCGAGCAACTGTCGTGAGGTCCGCGCCTTTGCGATCGGGATCAGCGGGTCGTCGGTGCCGTGGGTCTGCAGTACGGGTTTGCCCGACAGACCGGCTGCCGCGGGGTCCTGTGGCATCCGCTCCTTTGACCAGAGACCACTCAGGAAGGCGACGCCGGTGATGTCCTGCGGCCGGGCCAGCAGCAGACTGAGCGCCATAGCCCCTCCCTGGCTGAAGCCCAGCACGAGGGTATCGCTGCCGTCATTGCCCGAAGCCTGCTGCAGGTCGGTGAGCAACTGTCCGAGCTGGTCCAGCGACCGCTCCCCCGCCGTATAGTCGACGACCAGACCCACCGGAGTGAACTCGATGGGAAACCACGAGTGGCCTCCCATGTCGAGGGGCAACGGAGCCCTGGCGCTGATCACGCGGAAGCGGGGATCCAGATAGTCGGCCAGTCCGAGCAGATCCGCCTCGTCGCTGCCGTAGCCGTGCAGCAGGATCAGCAGTGGCGGCCGGTCGGTCGACAGGCGACGCGGCTCGCGTACGGCAGTGTGCAGCGGCGCATCACTCATTCGAGGGTGACAGACCAGGTCCCGGGTCGATCGAAGACGAGGATCACCGCGTCCTCGTCGGCAGCGATCTCCTGCACACTCGGGTTGGGGTAGATCTTCTCGTTGCGCCAGACGGCCTCGCCGTTGACGCTGAGAGTTGGATGGCGCCGGTCGCCACGGTTGACGACAAGATCCGTGACGCCGTCACCTTCGGTCTCCAGGGTGATCGTGGTACGGCCGTCCTCGTCGGGGTCCTCCGCCCGCCAGGAAACTCGAATCGGCCCTGCGGGTGTCACCATCTCCCCCTGTGCCTGCGGCAGCAGGTGGAAGGAGGGACGGAATGTGGTGCGGCGGAAGCCGGGCTCCAACGGTACCACACCCAACAGCCACCGGGTCAACAGGTAGTCGGGTCCCGGGGCCAGCAGACCGGCCTCGGAACCCCGCTTGTCGCGCCAGGTGAGACCTTCGCGGTCGGCGATCCGTAGCCACTGATTCTTCACGACATCGAGAGCCCGCCGATCCTGACCTGCGCCCCACAGACCATGGGCGAGGAAGTATGCCTGTCGCAGATCCGCTACGGGAGTCCCGGAGCGGAGCGCCGCCGCCATCCGGGGCAGACGGTCGGCGGGGACGGCATCGGCGACGAGTACGAGGGCCTGCGTAAACTGGCTGGCCACCTCTCCCTCGACGTCGTCAACATACAGCGCCCGGTCCTCACGCCAGCGGGTCTCGATGGCGGCCACCAGTTCCTGCAGTCGCTCGGCACAGCGACCGGCCTCTTCGGAGCGACCCGATCGCCGGCAGATGCGGGCTGCTGCCGCCGCGCCCGCGGCACACTCGGCCAGTCCCTGCGTCGACCCCTGCAGATCGAGAGACGCCGTCGCCGAGGCCACCGCCGCCGCCAGCAGTCGCTGCGCAGTCTCCTCATCGCCTGACCACAGATGATAGGCCTCAAGACAGAGGGGGAAGGCCGACGCCGGGGCTCCGGCAGGATCGGGTGTGCGACCCAGCAAGGTGGCACGGGCGGTGTCGGTATGTCCTGTCCGGGCGGCGTCATTCCAGGTCGACGCCGTCATCCCGAGCCAGTCGCAGGCCTGGGGTGGCGGAGTGAGATGGTACGTGTCGAGCCGGTCGGCGCGCAGTGTCGCCGGAGCCTGGGCCCAGGTGCTGTCGAAGCCGGGGCCGAGTTCTGCCACCGCCGATGCGTCGACCGGGACGGAGCGCTCGCAGATGGCAAGTCGTTCGAACTGGCACTCTTCGTCGAAGCCACTCAGGTGAACGACAGCGTAGCGCGCGCGCACCGTGTGGAGTGAGAACCAGTCCTGACGTCCGGAGCCGCACACATAGCGCAGGCGGTGCTCGTGCCGACCCCAGGTCGTGGCCAGACCGATGTCGACGATGCCGGCGTGACCATCCCGCAGACGCAGGTTGACGACGCCGGTGACGATGCGGCCGAAGTCGAGAACAAAGGTGAAGGCCCCCCCGGCTGCGGTCTGTAGAGAGGCCGCTGGCGCCGGGCCGGCCAACAGCCCGTCGCGATGGACGAACTTGCCGTGTCTGGAAACCCGTGCGGGAGAAAACGTCAGATCGGCGTCGGCCTCGGTCTCTTCGAATGCGGCGAACTCTCGAGCTTCGATCTGCCGTTCCTGGGAGACCGGGACTTCGTCGTCGGCCGTGGCGTCCACCGTCACGACCCCTTCCCAGGTACGGCCCTCGGTCCGCGGATCCTCCAGGGCGCTGAAACGTTCGTCGGCCAGTGTTCCCGTCGGGGCGGGCGGTAGTTCGAGAGCGTGCCAGTGTAACCCCGATTCGACCGTGAAGGCCGTCGTGCCGCTGGCGGAGGCGGTGAGCTCACCGTGAACGGCGAACCATCGCTCCCCTTCGTCTGGGCCACCGTCGGCGACGACGACGAGTTCATGGGGGCCGGCGTCCCAGGCGCCACTCACGTGTCTGGGATACCAGAGAGGCGTCTCGGTGGCTGCCCCCCCGGGCGCTCCGGCGACGCGCATGCCGTTGATATACAGCTGGAAGGGCCCGCTGGAGGCGCAGGTCAGTCGGCCGTCGCGGCAGGGCCCGTCCAGCGTCAGGCTGCTGCGCAGCAGGACGTGACGTCCGCCGTCACCATGCCAGATCGATCGATAGGTCATCTAGGCTAGATCGCGACTGACGGAGCCGCCGTCAAGGGAGAGACTGCGGGTGAAACACGACGAGCCCGGTCGCCGCGAGGGCAACCGGGCTCATGGGGACGCGGTATATGTGCGGTCAGCCGGGTAGTCGCAGGGTGACGATATCGGTGCGCACTCCCTGTCGCGTGACGCGCCGGATCATCAGCAGGGCACTGCCCTTCGCCGCCTCGAGTGCTTCGGTGTAATCAGCGACAGAGGCGACCGGCTCTCGATCGATCTCGACGATCAGGTCTCGGGAACGTATCCCAGCTCGGGCTGCCGGCGAACCCCGACCCACCTGGGCGACGATGACCCCCTCTTCGTCCTCCAGCCCCAGGCGCTGTGCGACGTCATCCGTCAACTCACGGACTGTCATACCCAGCTGCTCGGCTTCCCTTGGTTCGTCCCGTGCCGCCGTTGTCTTCGCCTCATCGAGGGAGGCCAGCTCCACCGAGAAGCTACGTTCCTCGCCCTCACGCAGGACTTTGAGGCGCACCTTGGTGCCGGGCGAAGTGTGTGCGATCTGATTGCGGAGAGCGGCCCGTGTGTCGGTGGGCTCTCCGTCCACTTCGCGGATCACGTCATACGCCTGCAGCCCTGCCTCCGCTGCTGGCAGATCGACGATCACCGACGTCACCAGGACACCTTTGCGCGAGTCGAGTCCAAGGGCATCTGCCATCTCGGCGCTGACATCACCGATCTCAATGCCCAGGAACCCTCGCCGCACCTCGCCGTGGGCGATCAGCTGCCCCATGATCTTGTCCGCCAGATCGATGGGGATCGCAAAGCCGATTCCCTGGTACCCGCCCGACTGGGAGACGATGGCCGTATTGATGCCGATCAGTTCGCCCGATGTGTTGACCAGCGCCCCCCCGGAGTTGCCGGGATTGATGGCGGCGTCGGTCTGGATGTAGTCCTCATAGTCGCTGAGACCGGAACCCCCGCGCCCCAGAGCGCTGATGATCCCGGTGGTCACCGTGTGCAGCTGGCCAAAAGGGTTGCCGATAGCGACGACCCATTCGCCAACGTCGATCTCGTCGGCCTCGCCGAGCTCGAGGAAAGGCAGATCGTCGCCGTCCTGGATTTTCAGTACCGCCAGGTCTGTATTTGGATCCCGCCCCACCACCTCGGCCTCGAAGGAGCGCAGATCGGCCATTTCCACAATGATCCGGTCAGCTACTTCATCATCACCCCGACGGCCGTTGGTGATGACATGGTTGTTCGTCAGGATGTAGCCGTCCTTGCTGACGATGACACCGGAGCCGAGGCCTTCGCGGATGCCACCCTCACCTTCCGGGCTCCGGAGAAACGGATGTCCACGGAAGAATTCGTCCAGAGGAACCCCCCGTCGGCCGCTGATCTGCTTCTCGGTCTTGATGGCCACCACCGCGGGTTTGACTCCGGCGGCAAGCTCGGCAAAGGCGTCTGAGAACTGCTGCAGATCCTGCAATCCGGCCGCCGTCACAGGCGCTGGCACCTGCACCGCGACCAACAGGGCCGCACAGACGATGGGAATGTGTCGTTTCACTGTCATCCTCCCCTTGATCGGTATCGAAATTGAGGTTCGCATACTGTGGACCCAGGCCGTGCCCGGACAGTTCCCGGGCACGGCCTGACATTCTGCGCTTCAGGCGGCCCGGTGGGCCGCATCATCCCCTGCGGGGGCGGCGTGCAACACCTTGAGTTCGCCATCTTCCACGTCCACGGTGATAGCCCCCCCGTCGCCCACATCCCCGGCGATGAGTGAACGCCCGATACGCGTCTCCAGCTGATGCTGGATGTAGCGCTTCAGCGGCCTGGCGCCGAAGGCTGGATCATACCCCTGTCGGGCGATGAAGCTCCTGGCCGCCTCGGTGGTGCGCAACTCGATGCGTCTCTCGGCGAGGCGGGTCCTCAAGTCCTCCATCATCAACTCCACGATGCGGCCGATCTCCGACAGCGACAACGGTCTGAACATGATGATGTCGTCGATGCGATTGAGAAACTCGGGTCGGAAGTGGCCCCGGAGATCGGCCGAAACACGGTCCCTGGTGAGCTCGGGAATCTCGCCGCCGCTTTGGGCAACCCCCTCCATCAGATGGTGGGAGCCGATATTCGAAGTCATGATGATGACCGTATTCTTGAAGTCCACCGTGCGTCCCTGGGCATCGGTAAGGCGGCCATCGTCGAGCAATTGCAGCAACGAATGGAAGACGTCGGCGTGAGCCTTTTCGATCTCGTCGAACAGCACCACCGCATAGGGCTTGCGCCGCACCGCCTCTGTCAGTTGCCCCCCCTCCTCGTACCCCACATATCCGGGAGGCGCACCCATCAGCCGCGATACGGCATGTTTCTCCATGTACTCGGACATGTCGATGCGAACGACGCTGTCCTCCGAATCGAACAGCGCCTGGGCGAGGGTCCGGGCCAGCTCCGTCTTGCCGACTCCGGTGGGACCCAGAAAGAGAAAGGAACCGATTGGCCGACGCGGATCCTTGATCCCCGCACGGGCCCGGATCACGGCGTCGGCCACCAGCTGCACCGCTTCTGTCTGCCCGATGACCCGTTCGTGCAGAATCTCATCCAGGCGCAGCAGCTTTTCTCGTTCTCCCTCCACCAGCCGCGTCACCGGGATTCCCGTCCAGCGAGACACGATCTCGGCTATTTCCTCTTCCGTCACCTCTTCGCGCAGCAATCGGGAATCGCCCACAGCACCCACCTCAGTGGGGCTTTCTCTTCCTGCCAGCTGCTTCTCCAGCTCAGGCAGCGTCCCATACTTCAGTTCCGCCGCCTGGTTCAGATCCGCCCTACCCTCGGCGGCTTCGATCTCGTGGCGCACGGTCTCGATCTGCTGACGCAGTTGGCGCAGCTGGCTGATCTCTGTCTTCTCCTGCTCCCATTGTGCGCCCATGGCGTCGGCCTCGGACTTCTGATCCGCCAGCTCCCGGAGCAGAGACTCGAGACGCGCCTTGCTCGCCGCATCCTTCTCCTTCTTCAGTGCAGCCTCTTCGATCTCCAACTGCATCACCCGCCGGGTGACACCGTCGAGCTCGGCGGGCATGGAGTCGATCTCGGTACGGATCGTGGCACAGGCTTCGTCCACCAGGTCGATGGCTTTATCAGGCAGAAACCGGTCACTCACGTAGCGGTCCGACAGGACCGCTGCACCGACCAATGCGTTGTCCTGTATTCTCACACCATGGTGGATCTCGTAGCGCTCACGCAGGCCACGGAGAATGGAGATGGTGTCCTCCACGCCGGGGGCGTCGACGAGGACGGGCTGAAACCGCCGCTCCAGGGCGGCATCCTTCTCGATGTGCCGGCGGTGCTCGTCCAGCGTCGTGGCGCCGATGCAGTGCAGCTCGCCGCGAGCCAGCATGGGCTTGAGCAGGTTGCCGGCGTCAGTGGATCCCTCCGTGCGACCGGCGCCGACGATGTTGTGGATCTCGTCGATGAACAGCAGAATCCGACCGTCGCTCTCGGTGATCTCCCGGAGCACCGCCTTGAGCCGCTCTTCGAACTCTCCCCGGTACTTTGCCCCGGAGATCAGCGCACCCAGATCCAGGCTGAAGAGAGTGCGATCCTTCATCCACTCGGGGACGTCACCGCGGACGATACGTTGTGCCAGGCCTTCGACGATCGCCGTCTTGCCGACGCCCGGTTCGCCGATCAGCACCGGGTTGTTCTTCGTCTTGCGCGACAGGATCCGGATGACACGCCGGATTTCGTCATCACGGCCGATCACGGGGTCGAGCTTGCCGGAGCGGGCGTCGGCCACCAGGTCTGTGCCGTATTTCTGCAGGGCTTCGTAGCTGGCCTCCGGGTCAGCGGAGGTGACGCGTTGGGCTCCACGCACATCGCTCAGGGCGCGCAGGACCCCATCCCGCGTGACCTCTTCGGCAGCGAAGATCTGCTGTATCTCCACCGTGCCACCCTCTCCGATCGCGGCCAGGGCGAGGTGCTCAACGGAGACAAACTCGTCGTTCAGGGACCTGGCTTCCGCTTCTGCCGCAGCCAGTACCGCCGACAGTGCCCGCGACATGCGGACCTCACCCGCATCACCGGAGACGCGGGGACGCTTGCTGAGCGCTGTCTGCAGTGCGCCGCTCAGCGTCCCCACGTCGGCGCCGATGCGTTGCAGAATGCGGGGAACCACACCCCCGTCCTGGTCCATCAGGGCGGCCATCAGATGTAGTACGTCCACATCCTGATGACCCAGTCTCAGCGCCTGACTCTGGGCGTCCTGCAGAGCCTCCTGCGATCTGTGTGTCAGTCTTTCCTGATCCATGGGCTCCTCTTCTTCCAGCTGGGGTCGTCTGCGCCCGTCATGCAAAACCGGGACCCACGGCTCTCAGACCCAGCCAGACCATGGATAACTATATGAAACTGTGTCTCTTGCGGGGAACAGGGACTTCCGGAGGGTCAGTGCGGGTCCGCCTGTTTGACGGGCCCTCTGTGTGTCGCCTGCCGATTTGACAGACAGCAGTCCTGCTGGAAAAGAAAACGCCCCGGCGCTCTGTGAAGCGTCGGGGCGTCTGCTGCTGTTTCGTTGTCGGTGGCAGATCAGAGGACGAGTGGGTCGTCCGGTGCTTCCTCTGGCGGCGGCACCGGGGCCAGCGACTCCTGCTGCTCGACGACGAAGCTGTCGATACCACCCATCACCAGATGATAGGTCTCGTCGATATCGTCGGACACCTGGCCGGAGATCTTGCCGATCCCCTCCAGGACGTCACGTGACTGGGCGAATCCTTCCTCTACGGCATCCTTGATCAACTGGGAGAACCCGTCGATCTGGACGCTGCCCTCGTCGTCGGCGTGATTGGCCTGGAAAGCGCCGAAGAACGATGTGGCGAAGTCGACGATCCGCTTCGCCGTGGCTTCTGGGGAAACGTCGATGGCACCTGTGAGCACGTCCTCCAGTGCCTGACCTTCGATTCCGGCGTCCTTCAAGGCACTGGCGAACGACTGTCCCAGCTCGGTCTCCAGTACTTGTTGGGCGTAGTTGACGTCGATCTTGCGCCCCACCGACATGAGGACGGCGTCTGCCGGGCCGCCCTTCATCGATGTGGCGCTGGTTCCGATCTTACTTGAGGCACTGATCGATGAGATCAGACTGCTCTGACTCTGAGTTGTCCCGACTAACATGCCGATCCTCCTTGGGGCAAGGGACTTCGCCGCGTCGACCTTGACGCAGCTTGGGGAAATAGATGAGATACCCGCTGTTCTTCTGTATCGGCGCGTTCCGCAGATCGGCCAGTCTTTTTCTACGGGATTCCTGGATGATTATGGAAAAAAAGAGGGGGTCGGCGAAATCGCCGACCCCCGAACCGCAATAGAGTGCAGAAACTGCGCTAATTCATCAGCGATTGAGATGGATGCGGAACAGATTGAACGAGATGCCCGCTCCCTGGGAACTGCCCGGGAAGAATCCGCCCTGATTGGTCAGCGACAGCTCCGCTAACACCATCTGAAAGCGCTTGACAGTCACCGGTCCAAAGGCAAATCCGAATGCCGAAGACCGACCCCCACGCCCGCCAGCCGACAGTCCGAAGCGTACGGGGAACCAGTTCACCAGGCGATACTCGGTGGCCAGTGAGACTCGCGGCGTGCTGTCGATACCGAGGCCGGTGCTGAATGCCTGATCGTAGTTGGCCGCCACCGTCAGTCTCGGGAACGGCTTGTGGGCCACACCGAGGCGAAGCATGGCCGGCAGAGACCGGCTGAAACTGCTGATGTCCTGCTCGACGTGGAAGACGGGATCGCCCGCCTCCCAGATGGCTGCATCGACATCACTCTCGGAAACGGTATCGATGCGACCGTCCACCAGCCTGACCTCGCGGGGATTGTCGAAGATCTCGTCAAATCCGTCCTTGCCGGTGAAGCTGGTGACGGAAACACCCTCGGCGACCACGAAGACCGAATCCTGCTGGGCGCTGATGCTCCAGTTCATGACATCGAGCAGGTTCACCAGGGACAGGCCCACGGTAGTCCTGCCGTCTTTGGTCACACCCGCTGCGCCAAGATCCAGACCAAAGCCGACGCCGACGGCCCCCCGGGCGACGCCATTCGCGTTCAGCTGCGAGCCGCTGACGCGGGTGACGAAGCCACCATCCGAGTCAATCACCTCGAGCAACCCCCCACCCATCACTTTCAGCGTCGTGCCCACGGCAAACTGGCTTACGTAGGGCGCCAGCTGGGCAGGAATCCAGGGCTTGGCGAAGCCCCAGCTGAGCACCCCGAGACCCCAGGCTTCGCCGTCCCACTCGGCAATGTCATAGTTCGGGTCGCGACCCGCTGCGATGCGCTCACGCTCGAACTGGTTGCCGCGTAACATGAATTCGATCATGTCGCGCGGTACCTGGCCTTCGACGCCAAGCGCCATGTCGAATGCGATGGCGCTGCTCAGTCCCCACGGCAAGGGAAAGGCCGCTCCACCCACAACCGGCAGAAACAGGCCGATGTCAGTGTTGAACTGCAGGCCTTCTTTGTCCAGATCGGAGAGCATGTCATCCTTCATGCCCTCATCGATGAAGTCACCGTTGAAGTCGTTATAGGTCGAAACCGACCAGCTGTTGTTCTCGAGGATGTAGCTGGCCCCCAGTCCCAGAGGCAGCGAAAACTTCGGGCTGTCCTTCAGGGCCAGGTTGGCCGGATTCCAGTAGAGGGATTCCACGCCACGAGCCATGGCCGTATAGGTACCGGCCAGTCCCATGGCGCGGGGCTGCGCATCGCCGTAGCCGATGGCTTGCGCAGCCTGCGTAGCAAACATGCCAGTCACGAGACTGGCGGCTAGGGCGAAGCGAATCGTCGATGTTGTCATGTCAGTTCTCTCGCTCCCCACCTATTTGACCAGATCTTCGTTGAGCTCGAGCTCAACACGAAGACCGGCGATGACGTTGATGAAGTCAGTAGCTCGCACCTCGACCTCTCCGCCCGTCTCGGGCAGAGTGACACGAACACCTGCGAACAGAGATTGATTGGGATCGTCTTCGAGAAGGAACTGGAGTACCTGTTCCTTGAGGATCGGCAGCTCCTGGGTGGCGGTGACAGTGCCGTCCGACAGTCCGTTCGCATCGACCGGTGCCGCCGGAACCTGGAACGGCGGCTCCGAAGCCACCGGTACGGTAGTGACAGGATCGGTATAGACCGTTGCCGGATCACGGGCGACATACAGCCGCACGCCGATGCCGACAGGGATGCTGCTCTCGATTTCGGTGACCACCGTGGCGCTCTCGAAGTTGGTATTGATCTTGTCGCGCGCCTCCGAGTCTCGGAAGCTGATGTCCTCGGGGTCGGGATCGATCTTCGTCTCGGCCAACACCGTCAGCCGAGGCGCGGTACGAAACACGACGCTGTCGAGAGAGACGAAGTGATCCGACTCGATGATCTCCTCTTCGGCGCCATCGCCGACGATAACCACCGGCTCCACGGTGATGCTGGTGGGCAGATGGTTGAGGAACCGCGTCAGATCGGCGGAGCTGACCGCCAGTATGTCGCTCTTGGGATTGTCTGGATTGCCCCGCTCAAAGGTCTCACGCACCACCAGGGTTTCGGTGCCCCGCTCGTTGGTCCCGGTAAACAGGATATCCACGTCGGCCAGGAAGCCGACCCCGCTGGTGACGAACACGGCCAGGTTCGCGTCGCCGATGCTGACGTTGTCGAGGCCGTCAGGGAATTCGACGTCCCGCTGCTGTTGCGGGATCGTCAGGCTGATCTCGTTCAGGCGGCCTTGCACGCGGGTGAAGACCATCTGTTCGGTGAGAGCCTGGATGTCGATCTCGCCACCGGAACGGATGGTGACCTCCGTATCGGAGGCGAACGTACGGGCCCGGTATGCGAGCCGCATCTGCAGTGGATGGTCGGGAGCGAAGGTGTTGTTCGTCAGGTCGAAAGTGATCTCCCGTGGCTGTCCGGCCACGAGTGAATCGAGCAACAGAACCTGTGCGTTGCCATTGGCATCCTGCAGGTCCGGCAGCGACAGCTCCACTTCCATGACGATGGGGATATTGTTTGTCACCACGAGGGTGATGCCACCCTCGCTCATGACCGCTTCGGTGACCTGGATGCGATCATCGGGAAAGTCCAGGGTCTGGCTGTCCTCAAACTCCTGCTGTGGAATCAGCGCCGTCGCCCGTGTCACCAGCAGCGTCTCGAGTTCGGAGTTGATCACCAGGCTGGGGTCCTCATCGACCGTCAGGTCCGTGCCGTCCGCCGTGCCGCCGGCAACGGCCAGGGCCAGATTGCCGCTGATCGTACGGCCCTCGAGCGAGAATCGACCCGCGGCGCTGCCGCCGTTGGCGGCCACCGTCCCCAGGTCGATCTGATCGACAATGGCCCCGCCAGCGCTGTTGTCACGCAGGATGAGGGCCAGGTTGACGAGGTCCACGGGAAAGCCGTTGTCCACAGCGACGGACAGGCCACCGGTGGCGATTTCCAGTGCTGTGACACCAGCCAGCGGCATGGGCACTTCGATATCGAAGGTCGACCCCGGCAGGGACGGGATCGTAGTTCCGGTGGGGATGTCACGGCCGAGGAGGGTGCTCATCTTGACTTCGACTTCGGGAATGGTCTGACCGGGAATCGACAGGTCACCGATGGCCGTGGAAAAGCTGTTGGCCTGGGGGGTCACCTTGAGGTTCTGCCCGACTTCCGCAGTGCCGAGAATCTCGGGCTCGGCACCGGAGCTTCCCGGAAGGGGCATGGTGACTTTCAGCTTCATGCCGCCAGTGACGTCGTCGATCTCGAGAAAGTCGTCGCGATCGCCGACCAGTTCACTGACGCGGGTGCTGTCATTGGCGACTGGAATGGAGATGACGAAGTTCGTACTTGGCGCGGCTGGGGGCTCCACTGTGCATCCGGCCACGAGGGCGGTGCCCAGCGCACCTGCCAGCGCGGCAGCGCTGTACCGCCAGAGCGGTCGGTTGCGGACTCCCGAAGGCAGCTTCATCTGGGAGGACTCCTGTTGGCGTGATGTGTAGATCGCACCCTCTTCCAGCCGGACGCGGCGAACCGTCCTCGGTTCGATGTGCGGGGGTGGAATATAGGGTAATTGGGTGGAGGCAGGGAACCGGTCGGAAGGCGGGAGGCCGGGCGTCACCCGGCCCCCCTGCCCTTCAGATGCCGGCGGCCTTTTTCAAGGCGCGAACCTTGTCCGTCTTCTCCCAGGTGAAATCGTCGTCGCTACGCCCGAAGTGACCGTAGTTGGTCGTTTTCTGGTAGATCGGCCGGCGGAGTCGCAGCTTCTCGATAATGCCCTTGGGTGTGAGATCAAACACATCGGACAGGAGACCGGCCAGGTCCTCGTCCGAAAGCACCCCTGTGCCATACGTATCCACCAGGACCGAGACGGGCTCGGGCACACCGATGGCGTATGCCAGTTGCACCTGACAGCGATCGGCGAGACGAGCGGCTACGACGTTTTTGGCCACGTATCGGGCCATATAGTGGGCGCTGCGGTCGACCTTGGATGGGTCCTTGCCGGAGAAAGCACCACCACCGTGGGGGCAGTAGCCGCCATAGGTGTCGACGATGATCTTGCGGCCCGTCAGGCCACAATCACCGTGGGGACCGCCGACGACGAACCGCCCCGTGGGGTTGATGTGGTACTCGGTGTCCTTCGACAGGAGTTTTTTCGGGATCACCTTCTTCACTTCAGCGATCATATCGCGTTGGATGCGGGCGTGGCTGGCCCCGGGATCGTGTTGCGTGGACACCACAACCGTCGTTACGCCCTGGGGTTTGCCATCGACATACTCCACGGTCACCTGCGACTTGGAATCGGGACGCAGGTATTTGATCGTGCCCTTCTTGCGCAACCGCGCCAGATGCTGAAGGATCTTGTGCGAAAGCGTGATCGGCAGTGGCATGAGAGACGGTGTCTCGCGACAGGCATAGCCGAACATCATGCCCTGGTCTCCGGCACCCATCTCGGCGTGCAGGCCTTCGGCCTCGGTCACGCCCTGTGATATGTCCTCTGACTGCTGGTCGAGCATCACGGAGATACCGCAGGAGCGATAGTCGAATCCGTAATCGGGGTTGGTATAACCGATGTCCTCGATGACGGCCCGTACGGTGCGCTGAATGTCGACGTACGACTTCGACGTGATCTCTCCAGCGACGACGACCTGCCCCGTGGTGACCAGAGTCTCGCAGGCAACGCGCGAGTTCTTGTCCCCGGCGAGCATGGCGTCGAGAATGGCGTCGGAGATCTGATCGGCCACCTTGTCGGGATGGCCTTCAGAGACCGATTCGGATGTGAACAGGTAGTGGCTCACCTGTGGTGCCTCCTCTTGTATACATGAAAAGTGAACGTTTCAACTCGTGATCTGCGACAGGTCGCCCACGTTGAGATGACTGGGGCGACCGGCGACGACGGCCTGGAATCCGATGAGAGAATCCTCGAGGACGATGTTCTCTACCACAGCTTCCTCACCGATGATGCTGTTGCGGACGACGGACTGCGACACGCTGGCGCCGGCCCCCACCGATGCGTGGGGGCCGATCACCGAATGGCTGACTCTTGCCGTGGGGTCGATATGGGCCGGCGGCACAACGACGACATCACCACTCACGGCGGGAACTGCCGTACCCTCGAGCATGGCGCGATTCGTCACCAGCAGGGCCTCGCGTGTGCCGCAGTCGTACCATTCGGCCACATTGAAAGTACCCAATTGAGCGCCCTCGTCGACCATGGCCTGAAATGCGTCGGTCACCTGGAACTCGTTCCGCGTGCGGCGGCCCTCTCGGATGAGGTCTCCCAGGCACGTGTAGAGACACCGACTGTCGCGGATGTGATTGACGCCGACGATGGCCAGATCGGAGATGAAGGAGTCCGGCTTTTCCACCAGGCCCGTCACCCGCTCTGCCTCCTGCACGACGACACCGAACCGGCTCGGATCCTCGACCCGCTTAACGCCCAGATGACCGTCGCCGGATCGCCCCAGCACGTCGGTCAGATCCGCCTGGAAGATGGTGTCGCCGTAGACCATCAGCTGCGGATCGTCGCCGACAACGTCGCGGGTAAGCCAGATGGCATGTCCGAGGCCGAGCATCTCCTTCTGCTCGACGAACTCCACTTCGCGGAAGTCTCCCCTTGCCCTGACGTACTCGACGATGCGCTCGCCGAGATAGCCGATGACGAGCACGATCCGCTCGATGCCCATGGGCACCAGCTGGTCGAGGATATGGCCGATGATCGGTTTACCGGCCACGTGCAACAATGGCTTGGGACGTGTATGGGTGTGCGGACGAAGTCGGGCGCCGAAACCGGCGACCGGGACAACAGCCCACAGACGGTCGGGTGCGCTCATGGCGCCTCTTCTCTTCGGGGAGGTCTGGCGGCGAGAAAGACGTCCTTCATGGTCGACTCGACTCGCGCTCGAATCTCTGCCCCCGATGTGAGTCCCAGGCAGTCGCGGGCCACTTGCTGCATCGTGGCCAGGTCGGCAGCGCGCACGACCTCCTTGAGCTCGGGTATCTGGCCGGGGCTGATGCTCAGCAGGTGTACGCCCAGTCCCATAAGGATCACGGCGGCCACGGGATCGGCTGCCATCTCGCCACAGATACTGGTGGGTATCCCCGCGGCCTCGGCGTTGTCGGTGACCTGCTGGATGAGTCTCAATACAGCCGGGTGCAGTGGGTCGTAGAGACCGGCAACACGGGCGGTGCCGCGATCGACTGCCAGGGTGTATTGCACGAGATCATTCGTCCCGAGACTGAAGAAGTCGGCCTCTCGCGCCAGCTGCTCAGAGATGATGGCGGCGGAGGGCACCTCGATCATGACCCCCACCTGACAGTCCGCCTGGTGCTCGATTCCTTCCTGCTGCAGATCACCCTGAACTTGAGAGATCAACTCCCGGGCCCGGCGGACCTCGTCGAGATTGGTGATCATCGGTAGCAGGATGCGAGCCTCGCCGAGGGCACCGGCACGCAGAATCGCCCGCAGCTGCGTCTTGAACAGATCCGGCGTATCCAGACAGATGCGAATGCCGCGCCAGCCGAGGAACGGGTTGGCTTCCGGGGGGGCGTCGACGGCGTGGGTCAGCTTGTCGCCACCCAGATCGACCGTCCGGATGACGACGGGGTTGGGTGCCATGGAACGCACGATCTGCGCGTAGACGTCGAGTTGCTCGGCCTCCGACGGCAGGCGGTACCCCAGGTAGAGAAATTCGGTGCGTACCATGCCGACACCCCGGGCGCCGCTGTCGAGGGCCTGATCGATCTCCTGCGGCAGGTCGACGTTGGCCAGCAGTGTAATCTCTGCGCCGTCACGGGTGGTGGCCGGCAGATCCCGGCGCTCGCTCAGTTCGCGCTCGCGACGCAGCTGGCGCCGCAGCTGCGCCCGGTAGTAACGCACGGTACCGGCGTCAGGGCGGATATGGACGACCCCCTCGTCCCCATCGACGATGACAGGATCGCCTGCCTCTACCTGCCGTGACGCCCGCTCGGTGGCCACCACGGTGGGCAGGCCCAGAGAGCGAGCGATGATACTTGTGTGCGAGGTGACGCCGCCAGCGTCGGTGACCAGACCCTTCACCAGCCGACGAGCCAGCTGTGCGGCCTCAGAAGGCAGCAGGTCGCGGGCGAAAATGACCGTGTTCGAGCGGGCGCTCTGCAGGGCGGAGAGACCGCCTCCGGCCAGGTGCACCAGCACCTGATGCTCGATGTCCTTCAGATCACCGACACGGGCACGCTGGTACTCGTTGTCGGTCTGTTCGAAGGATTTGCGAAACTGAGCCATCGTCTCGGAAAAGGCGCGCTCCGCCGACCAGTTGCGGGAGCGGATGCAGTCGATGGTACCGTCCTTCATCTGCACGTCGTCGAGCATGGCCAGGTGGGCTTCGAAAATCATCGCCAGGTCGGCGCCATGTTCGTGTTCGACGCGCTGCCGGGTCCGGCGGACCTCCTCACATACCGATGCCAGTGCGGCGTGAAATCGCTGAATCTCGGCGTCGATCCGGTGGTCGGGTACGCGTCGCAGCGAGGCGGCAGGCCGTTCTGCCCGGTGGGTGAAGGCTTTGCCGATGGCGATACCCGGAGCGGCGGCGACGCCCTCCAGTTTGAGATGCTCTCGATTCAAAGCCGGCCTTCAAAGTCGTTGCCCAGCAGCTCGGCCACCGTGTCCAGGGCTGCCTGCGCGTCCTCCCCCTCGGCCTCGACGAGCACCTCGGCGCCCTGTTCCGCTGCCAGCATCATGACACCCATGATGCTCTTGCCGTTGATGCGGCTGACGTCTCCCTTGGTCAGAAAGATGTCGGCTTCAAAGCGCGATGCCGCCTGTACCAGCAGCGTCGCCGGGCGTGCGTGGATGCCCAGCACGTTGGTGACGGTGACTCTCTTCTCTACCATGCCGCTCCCGTGTCGCTCAACTAGTGTCGACCAAACCGCCGACGCAACCGTGTCCACAGGCCGGGACGCTCCCTGAGCCATGTGCCCTGACCTGCTTCCGTTGACCCTCCCGTCAGCACGCAACGCGGATTGCACCTGAACAGGCGTTCGGCCTCATGCCGGCCTGCCAGTCCGACCACCTGCTCGTACGCCGAGCGGAGGGACAGGGGTCGCTTTTTCAGGTCGTGTCCGTCGCTGCCGACGAAGTCGGCCTGCCCGGACTCAACGAGGTGAATGGCGGCGGCCTGCGCACGTCGCCCGAAGCGACCCCGGAGGCTGCCGGCGTTCACCTGCAGGAGCAGATCCTGGTCCCGCAGTCGACCGATGCGTTCGGGATCCGCCGCCAGAGTCCGGTATCGTTCCGGATGCGCCAGCACAGGCCGATACCCCGCCGTGCGGAGCTCAAAGAAGGCCTGTTCCAGCCCGGGGGACAACGGCCCAGGGGGCAGATCAACAAGGACGTACGACCCTCCTGCCAGACGTGCTGCCGGCGTCGACTGAACCAGCCGATCCAGGCCGAAGCGGAATGCCAGTTCGGCCCCGAGATGGATGGCCACGTCGATACCGGCCGCAGCGACGGCCTCGACAAAGCCGGAAAAACACTCCTGCAGTTCCTCTGCTCTCTCCGGCCCATCGTCGGGCCGGTAGTGCGGCGTCAGAACGATGTCGTCAACGCCCTCGTCGACGGCTCGGCGCAGCATGTCGAGCCCTGTGTCGAGACCGTCTGCCCCGTCATCGACGCCGGGCAACGCGTGGCAATGTATGTCGACGAAACCGTCCCCCATACACCGGACTCACCCGGAGACGTGTACCGCGGCGCTGAGTTCCCGCAGTCGGCCCGGGTCGTCCTCCACGGCGGTCCCGGTGACGACGAAGGCGGCGCCGGCCTCGACCTTCTCCCGTGCCACCTCCGGCTCCCGCACGCCGCCACCGACAATGACGGGCAGATCGACATAGCGGGACACGGCACGGACCATCGACGCGGGCACCGACGCGGCGGCGCCACTGCCCGTCTCCAGGTATACCAGCTTCATGCCCAGGTACTGAGCCGCCAGCGCGTGGGCCATGGCGATATCATCTTTGTCGCGCGGAATCGGCTTCGTCGAACTCATGTATTCGACGGAGGTGAGGGTGCCGGATTCGATCAGCATGTATGCCGTCGGAATGACCTCTACCTCGAACTCCTTCAACAGCGGCGCCGCCCGCACGTGCTGACCGATGAGCAGTTCGGCGTTGCGCCCACTCACCATGCTGAGGAACAGGATCGCATCGGCGGAACTCACCACCTGCCCCGCGTCCCCCGGGAAGGAGATCACCGGGATGTCGACTGCGGTCCGCAGACGCTCGAAGAGTTGCGTGTTGCCCGCAGCTGACAGCATCAGACTCGTGCCGACAAGAATGGCATCTGCCCCGGCCTCGGCGCACGTCAGCGCCCGGCTCTCGAGCTCATCCAGGGACAGGCGATCCGGATCGAGCAAGGTGAGATACCCCGCTCCCCGTCGCGCCCGCACCTCCAGCAGTCGTTCAAAAGTGCTCTCCATCAGGCGCTCGTCAGGCGCTGCCGGATCAGATCGGGGGCCGCGGCGATCGCTTCGTCGATCTTGCCTGGATCTTTGCCGCCGGCCTGGGCCAGATGCGGCTTGCCTCCACCTGAACCGCCGGCGATCTGCGCCACATCCTTGACCACGTCCCCGGCCTTGAGCCCCCGTCCCTTGATGAGATCGTCGGTGACGACGGCGATGAAAGAAACCTTGCCCGCGACCTCGGCGCCGAGCACGCCCACGCCGGAACTCAGTCCCTCGCGGATGCCATCGGCCATCGACCGCAACGCGCCGATATCGTCGACCTGGACCCTGCTGGCCACGACGTTGACCCCCTCGATATCGATGGCCCCGGCCGTCAGGTCAGCCGCGCTGTCACCGGCAGCCTTTTGCCGTGAGTCGGCCAGTTCCTTCTCCAATTCACGCGTGCGCTCCTGCAGGGCCCGCACCTGCGCCGGCAGGGCCTCTGCGGGAGCGTTCAGCAACTGGCCGATCTCCCCGAGCCACTGGCGGTGTTGCCTGGAGGCACTCTCGGCACCGACGCCGCCGAGAGCCTCGATGCGGCGCGTGCCGGCGGCGATGCCGCTCTCCGCGCTCAGATCAAAGAAGCCAATCTGTCCTGTGTGCCGCACATGAGTGCCGCCACAGAGCTCGAGACTGTAGTCTTCGATCTTCACCACGCGCACTCTGTCACCGTATTTCTCACCGAACAGGGCTCGGGCGCCGAGCTGTCTGGCCTTGTCGAGATCCTCCTCGAAGGTGCAAACCTCCAGATCGTCACGGATCCGCTCGTTGACGAGCTGCTCCACCTGCAGCAGCTGCGCAGGCTCCATGGCGTGGAAGTGAGAGAAATCGAAACGCAGGCGGTCCGGCGACACGAGGGAGCCCATCTGTCCGACGTGATCACCGAGGGTCCGGCGCAGGGCCTCGTGCAGCAGGTGAGTGGCCGTATGGTTGCGTGCCGCTGCGAGCCGGGCCTCGCTATCGACGCTGGCCTGCACTACGGCACCGACGGCGGGCAGCTCGCCTTCTACCAGGCGACCTTCGTGGACGATGCCACCCCGGGCTTTGATGGTATCGTCGACCTCGACGCGGAAACCGTCCGCCTGCAGCAGGCCGCAGTCGCCGACCTGGCCGCCGGATTCGGCATAGAAGGGTGTCCGGTCGAGAACGACACGGACATTGCCGCCCTCCGCCTCGACGTGAGCGACGGTGGTCTCGGCGCTGAGCTCGTCGTAGCCGATAAACCACGAATGGTCTCCAGCGACCACGTCCTCCACGCCTTCGGCAGCACGAAAGCGACCCTTGGTTGCGGCGCGTCCCCGTTGTCGCTGGGATTCGAGTGCACTGTCGAAGCCGCTGGTGTCGACCGAAAGGCCGCGCTCGCGGGCCATCAACTCCGTGAGATCGAGCGGAAAACCAAACGTGTCATACAGTTGAAAAGCATCAGCTCCCGAGATGTCTCCCTTGGCGCTGAGACGCTCGAATATCTCGAGGCCACGATCGAGAGTCTTGCCAAAGGACTCCTCCTCGGCCTTGATCACCATGGCCACGTGTGGCGCCTTGGCGGCGGCTTCGGGGAATACGTGAGCCACGGTCTGTGCCAGCGGTTCGACCAGCTTGTAGATGAAAGGCTCATGTTGATCGAGCTGGCGGCCGAAGCGCGCACCGCGACGCAGGATCCGGCGCAGGACATAGCCGCGGCCGTCATTGGCCGGCATGGCGCCATCGGCGATGGCGAATGTCAGAGCGCGTACATGATCGGCGATCACGCGCATGGGAACACGGCCGACATCGCCATCGGGATCCCCCCCGGTGACCTCGGCGATGCGCTCGATGAGGGGCCGGAAGACATCGGTGTCGTAGTTGTTGTCCTTGTTCTGGAGCAGGCTGCACAGACGTTCGAAACCGGTGCCGGTGTCCACGTGCTGGGCCGGCAGAGGCTGCAGGGACCCGTCCTCGCCGCGGTTGAACTGGATGAAGACGAGATTCCCGATCTCGACGAATTCGGGACCGTCAGCCCGGAGCAGGGCCTCGCTCTGCAGGCTGAGATCGTCGCCGAGATAGTAGTGCAGCTCCGAACACGGACCACAGGGCCCGGTCTCGCCCATCTCCCAGAAGTTGTCTTTGGCCGGCAGGCGCACAACACGATCCGCGGGCAGGTCTGTAACCTTCGGCCACAGAGCCTCCGCGTCTTCATCGGCCGGCACCCCCTCACCGCCCTCAAAGACGGTGGCCCAGAGGCGCTTCGGATCCATGCCGAAGCGCTCGGTGAGCAGCTCCCAATGCCACTGGATGGCCTCTTCCTTGAAGTAATCTCCGAAGGACCAGTTGCCGAGCATTTCAAAAAACGTATGGTGCCACGGGCTGATGCCGACCTCTTCCAGGTCGTTGTGCTTGCCGGAGACACGGATGCATTTCTGCGTGTCCACGGCTCGTGTGTACTGCCGGCTCCCCAGGCCGAGAAACACGTCCTTGAACTGATTCATCCCCGCATTCGTGAAATACAGCGTGGGATCATCCGCCGGAACCACGGAGGCGCTGGGCACACGCGTGTGGGCCTTGCCTTCGAAGAAGGACAGGAAGGTCTCGCGGATGTCTTGCGACGTCATCAGTCTTCACCTTCGATTTCGGACCAGGCGCGTTCGACGGCGTGGCGGGTCGTTTCCGGATCGAACCCACGCCTTGCCAGCAGCCCGTACATCCGGCGCTGCGCCTTGGTCGCCTCGAGTCCGACGTAACGGGCACTGTTGCGGCGCAGCAACGCGAGCGCCTCCTCCCGTGATCCCAGGTCGTGCTCGAGTTCGGACAGGACCTGTTCGACGACAGCCTTGTCGACGCCCCGACGCAGCAGATCGCGCATGATTTTGGGGACCCCCTCGGGGCGGCGCTCGCGACGCGTCTCGATCCAGCGGCTGACGAACTTGTGATCGTCGAGCAGTCCCAAAGCCTCCAGGTCGGTCACCACAGTGTCAATGTCGCCCGTCGCGCAGCCGCGTTTGGCCAGGCGCTGGCGCATTTCCCTCACGGAGCGATCGCGTACCCCCAGCAGATCGAGAGCGATGGCTCGGGTCTTGTCCCGTTCGCCGGCATCGGCCACGATGGCGCTATTCAGCAGATTCGTCACCAGCCGATGCCTCCGGCGTGGGATCCCCCGGATCGGTCTGGCTGGGCGCGGCGTCCAGCCCCAGTTCGACCCGAAGACGGGTCTCGATCGTCTGCGCCAGGGCCGGGTTGTCGGCCAGATACTGGCGTGCATTCTCCCGCCCCTGGCCGAGACGTTCGCCTTCGTAGGAAAACCAGGTACCCGCCTTGTCGACCACTTCGTGGCCCACGCCGAGGTCGATGAGATCGGCCTCGCGTGAAACGCCGATCTGCTCGCCGGCATAGTAGATGTCGAACTCGGCCTGTCGGTACGGTGGCGCCAGTTTGTTCTTGACGATCTTCACGCGGGCCCGACTGCCGATGTTCGTGTCACCATCCTTGATGTGGCCTATGCGCCGGATGTCGACGCGGACCGAGGCGTAGAACCCCATGGCCCGGCCACCTGTCGTCGTTTCGGGATTGCCAAACATGACGCCAATCTTCATGCGCAACTGGTTGATGAAGATGCAGCAGGTACGCGAGCGGCTGATACTGCCCGTCAGCTTGCGTAAGGCCTGCGACATGAGCCGCGCGTGCAGTCCCATGTGCGAGTCGCCCATGTCCCCTTCGAGCTCGGCCTGTGGCACGAGAGCTGCCACCGAATCGAGCACGATAATGTCGAAGGCGCCGGAGCGCACGAGGGTTTCGACGATCTCCAGGGCCTGCTCACCGGAATCCGGCTGGGAGATGATCAGGTTTTCGACATCGACACCGATACGCCGTGCAAAGGTGATATCCAGGGCGTGTTCGGCGTCGACGAAAGCCGCGGTACCGCCGGCCTTCTGGGCCTCGCGGATGGCGTGGAGGGACACCATGGTCTTGCCCGCTCCTTCGGGTCCATAGATCTCGACGATACGACCCCGGGGAAAGCCGCCGATGCCCAGCGCCAGGTCGATGGCCAGGGATCCGGAGGCGATGGCCTCGGCTTCGACGATCCCCCCCTCGCCTCCCATGCGCATGATGGAGCCCTTGCCGTACTGCTTCTCGATCTGCCCGATCGCCAGATCCAGAGCCTGCTGTCTGCTCTTGTCGTCGGGTGTCTGGCCGTTGCTCTTCGCCATGATCGTCCTCTTGCTCCCCTCTACCTTTTATGTCGTCGAGATGCCGGCAGCCTGCTCTACAGCAATGCCAGGCCGACGTGCAACATCAGGTTGCCCATGATACCAGCGGCAACGTCGTCCAGAACGATGCCCCAGCCACCGTGCAGAGCTTCCAACTGCCTGGCCGGCGGCGGCTTGAGAATATCGAGGATGCGGAACAACACAAACGCCGCCAGTGTCGTCCACAGGCCATGGGGGAGAAAGGCCACGGTAAACAAGAACCCCGCCGCCTCGTCGATGACTACAGGCCCGGGGTCTTCACGACCAAGAGCCCGGGCCTCAGCGCCCGCCGTGACGACGGCGATCCCCGTAACCGACGCCAGCAGCAGGATCCACGTCAGCGGGGTCAGCGTGCTGCCGAAGACAAACCAGGCGACGGCAGTCACCGCCGAGCCGGCAGTTCCGGGTGCAATCGGGGCGCGACCGGAAAACAGCACGGTGGCGACGGCGGTTCGCAGGAAGTCGATCCTATGCCGATCCGGTGCGAAAAAAGTAGTGAAAACCGGACATCAGGGTAAGCAGCAGAACCGCCGCCATCAGACCGTTGCTGAGCAGGGGCAGCCAGGCTCGAGCAGCTTGCACGGCGCCCCATTCGTAGTATCCGGCGACCTCGTGAAGAGCGAGCAGGGCCAGAATCACGATCACGGTGATCAGCTGCACCGTCGTCTTCCACTTGGCCAGCCGTGAGGTTTCCATCATGCGCCCCTGGTAGAGGCCATACATGCGCATGCCCGTGATGACGACGTCGCGCACGACGATGGGCACCACGAGCCAGGCGTTGACGATCCGCACGAGAGCGAAGGCAACGAGCGCTGAAGTAACCAGGATCTTGTCGGCAAGAGGATCCATGAAACGGCCGAACTCGGTGACGCAATCGCGGGCCCGCGCCAGCCGGCCATCGTACAGATCGGTCAACGAGGCCAGTAGAAACACCACGACGGCGCCGCCCCGCCAATGCCCCGCCTCGGCTAGCAGCATCACCAGAAAGACCGGCGTCGCCAGGATGCGCGAAATCGTCAGAATATTGGGCAGGTTGACGATCGTTGAAGAAGGAGTGCCGGTCATCGGAACGTCGTACGTCCCTGCAGCGCGTGGGTCAGCGTCGTCCGGTCAGCCAGATCCAGATCAGAGCCGGCCGGCAGGCCCCGGGCCAGACGCGTGACGCTGGTGATCCCTGCCAGCCGCTGGTGGATATACTCCGCCGTTGCCTCCCCCTCGGCACTGGCGTTGTGCGCCAGGATGACCTCGCGTACGCCTTCCCGCTGCACGCGCTCGACGAGTTCATCGATTCGCAGGTCCGCCGGACCGATGCCGTCGAGTGGGCTCAGGGCCCCGCCGAGAACATGATAGGTGCCACGCATCAGGTCGCTGCGCTCCAGGGCGAGGGCGTCGCTGGCCTCCTCGACGACGCAGACCACCGCCGAATCACGGTTTGTATCGCGACACACGTGGCACAACTCCTGACCGCGCTCGGTCAGGTGAAAACACCGCGTGCAGTGGCCGATATTCTCTCTCGCCCCGCGGATCGCCTCGGCCAGAGCCTGGGCCTCCTGCGGCGGCGACTTGAGCACGTGCAACGCCAGTCGCTGAGCCGTCTTGCGGCCGATTCCGGGCAGACGCGCCAAGGCGGTGACCAGATCTTCGAGTGGTTGCGGCCCCATGGATATCCTATACGAGTTCGCCATCGATGGCGTCGACAACGGCGCGGACGGAAGGATCGAGATCGGCACCGCGGCCTGTCTGCTGCGCTGGGGGAGTCGTGGCCTCGGGGGCAGGGCGCTGCTCCGGGTTGTCTGTTGCCGGTGGCGGCAGCGGCGGCTCGGGGCCCTGACCGCCAGAACCGCCATCCCCTTCATCGAGACTGCAACGGATGCGCAGTTGATGATTGGTGACCTGGGCGATGGCGGCTGATACCGCTTCATGCGCCTTGCCCACCAGCCCCATGCCGAAGCGATTCTCCTGACTGAAGAACAGCGTCAGGATGACCCCTTCGAGTTCCATGCGGGTGACCTCCTGCAGGAAGGTACCCGCAGAAGGCTGAGTCTGCCGCACCAGGTGCGTCACGCGTGACCACTGCCCCTTCAATTCGTCGGTATCGATCGGGCCGGATGGTGGCGTCTTCTGCTCGGATACTGCCGATGGTTCGGCCCCGGGGCCCTCTTCGCGCTGTGGCGGTGGTACAGGTGGTGGCGGGGAATCAGCCGCCTGGGGACGGGGCTGGCTGGCCGGAGCCGGTGCGGGACCGGTGGATGCTGGCGCCGCCGCTGGGGTGTGAGCTGCGGCAAGTTGTCGCTGTCGGCCGCTGCCGACAGCGGCCTCGAGGGCGGCGAGTCGGGTCAGCAGGCGCCCCACGTCCACGGCTCGTCCCATATGGGCGAGGCGTACGAGAGCCAACTCGGTGCGGAATCGGGGCTGCAGGGATCGCCGCAGATCGGCTTCCAGTTCCATCAGAGCCTGTACGATCCGCAGCAGATCCTCTTCGGCGAGGTCGCCCACCGATTCGTCGTAGCGGGCCCGCTCGGTATCGGCCACCTCGAGCTTGTCCGCAGATCCCTGCACCTTGGTGAACAGCATGTGGCTGGCATGCTCGACGAAGCCACGCACAAACTCCTCGATATCTCCACCACCGTCGATGACGGCAGCCACCAGATCGAGCAGGCAGGCCCCGTCGCCGGCGGCGATGGCGCGAGCGGCATCGAAGAAGACGGCGCGATCCACCAGCCCCAGCACGTCACTGACACCGGTGGCGGACACCCCGCCGCTGAAGGAGACAACCTGGTCGAGGAGGCTCTCGGCGTCACGCAGAGCGCCATCGGCACGGTGGGCGAGCAGGTAGAGGGCCTCCTGTTCGGCGTCGATACCTTCGTCGGTGGTGATCTTTCCCAGATGCGAGGCGATCAACGATGTGGGGATACGTCGGAAGTTGAAACGCTGGCAGCGGGACAGGATCGTCTCGGGTACCTCCTGCACCTCGGTCGTGGCAAAGACAAAGACCACGCGCTCGGGCGGTTCTTCCAGCGTCTTCAACAGAGCATTGAAGGCCGCCGTCGACAGCATGTGGACTTCGTCGATGATGTAGACCTTGTAGGCACCCTCGGTGGGGATGTAGCGCACGATCTCGCGCAGTTCCCGTACGTCATCGACACTGTTGTTCGAGGCGCCATCGATCTCGAGAACATCCATGCTCGTGCCGTCGGTGATGGCACGACAGGAGGGACATTCACCGCAAGGGTCAGGCGTATCGCCACGATTCGCACAGTTGAGCGCCTTGGCGAGGATACGCGCCGTCGTCGTCTTGCCGACACCGCGAGGGCCCGTGAACAGATAGCATTGGGCAACACGCCCTGAATGCAGCGCGTTCGTCAGTGTCGTCGTGATGTGCTGCTGACCGACGACCTCGTAGAAGCGCTGGGGACGCCACTTGCGGGCGGTTACCTGATAGGCCATGATGGCTCTACAACACGGGGGCGGTGGATTGGCAACGAGGCCCCTTGACGGGGGGCTCACGGTCAGTTCATACGATCGAAAAGAAAATAGGTCGTGCACCCATCTTCGACCCGGTGCCCAACAACCTTCGGGTCCCTCGGGCTCCGGCCAGACATCTCCACGGCACACGCATCAGCATTCTTACCGCTGCTACCTTCCGGTCCTGACGGAGTTCAGAAGCCTCACGTTGCGTGGAATCCGACCTTCAGCGCCCTCGGGGTCGTCCGGCGCTAGGGCAGACAGACCTCTGGACGGGAATTCGATCCCGCTAGAGCGGATTGCGGGTACAGGGCGCCGCTACCTCCCCATCTAGCACGACCCAGCTGAAACGCCGGAGCCCGTCAGCAAAGGCTGTGAGTCCTGTAGCCTTTTTGCCCGACGGGCTCCTGCGAAGAAAAATGGTGGAGCAGATGGGGATCGAACCCACGACCTCCAGATTGCGAACCTAGCGCTCTCCCAACTGAGCTACTGCCCCACCCATGCAGGATAATAATGGCGGAGAGAGTGGGATTCGAACCCACGGTAGCGCTATAAACGCTACACACGATTTCCAGTCGTGCACCTTCGACCACT
>PBSR01000228.1 GCA_002726335.1 Gemmatimonadaceae bacterium | reverse complement strand
GTACCATCCGCCTCGGCAAGCGTACCGAGAAGCGCTCTCCTCTCATCAAGGATTTCGTCCCGCTGGCCGGCCTCGACCAGCTCGTGTTCGGGGGCTGGGACGTGTTTCCCGACGATTCCTTCGCGGCCGCATCCCACGCGGGTGTACTGAATCAGAACACGCTGGACCAGCTGAAGGACCGGCTCTCGGCGATCAAACCGATGAAGGCGGTCTTCGACCGCGATTACGTGCGCCGCCTGGAGGGCTCACACACCAAGAGCGGCAAGAACAAGTCCGACCTGGTGCTGGAGCTGCAGGAAGACATCCAGCGCTTCAAGAGTGACAACGGCTGTGACCGCCTCGTCATGATCTGGTGCGGCAGCACGGAGGTCTTCCTCGAGAACAGCGACGTGCACAAGACCCTGGAATCCTTCGAGGAGGGCTTACGCAAGAACGACCCGGGTATCGCCCCCAGCATGATCTACGCGTACGCGGCTCTGCTGGAGGGTGTGCCTTTCCTCAACGGGGCGCCGAACCTGACGGTGGACACGCCGGCGCTGATCGAGCTGGCCAACGCCCGTGGGGTACCCATCATGGGCAAGGACTACAAGACGGGCCAGACGCTGATGAAGACGATCCTGGCGCCGGGTCTGAAAGCGCGGCAACTCGGACTGCGCGGCTGGTTTTCGACCAACATCCTCGGCAACCGTGACGGCGAGGTCCTCGACGACCCGTACTCTTTCAAGACGAAGGAGGAGAGCAAACTGGGTGTGTTGGAGCACATCCTGCAGCCGGATCTGAACCCCGAGCTCTACGGCGACATCTTCCACAAGGTGCGGATCAACTACTATCCGCCCCGCGGCGACGAGAAGGAAGGTTGGGACAACATCGACATCTTCGGGTGGCTGGGGTACCCGATGCAGATCAAGGTCGATTTTCTCTGTCGCGACTCCATCCTGGCCGCGCCGCTGGTCCTCGACCTGGTGCTGCTCACCGACCTGGCGCAACGCTGTGGGTGGAAGGGTATACAGGAGTGGCTGAGCTTCTATTTCAAGAGCCCACAAACGGCGCCGGAGCTGTATCCCGAGCACGACATCTTCATTCAGATGATGAAGTTGAAGAACACGCTGCGCTACGCTATGGGCGAGGATCTGATCACGCACCTTGGCCAGGAATACTACGACTAGATTGGCCCGAGATGGAGCCGCCGATTCGCTTCGCTCGCTGCGGCTCAACGCGGCTCGGTGGTTCTGGCCCAACCCTTCCCAACCCGTGGCACACGACCGGACTTGCGTCCCGGATGCCATCATGCGTCCGGGGCGTTTTCTTTGTGGGCAGACGCGAGAGGAGGACAGGTATGAGCACTGATGGCACGTCTCCACGCCCACTGCTGGCGGGGGTGGCCAAAGCGGACATCACCGGCTCGCCAGCCGAGCAGACGGAAGACCCCCTGTATGCCGCCGTCGACGCTGCCAGGGGGACCGATCGACTGTATGTGACGGCCCTGGTGCTGCGCGACGAGGCGACAACGATCGCCCTGGTCTCCGTCGACGCGGTGGCCATCGCCGAGATCGGCTCTATCGATGACGGCTATCTGGTCAATGTGCGCACCCAGCTGGGAGCCGATCCCGGCATCGAGGCCGCCCATGTCCTCGTCAACGCCAGCCACTGCCACGGCGTCGTCTGCGCCGATGTCGAGGCCCGGACCGTGCAGGCGGTACGCGAAGCTGCCGCCGGGTTGGAACCGGTCCATGTCGGCGTGGGTCGCGGTCACGAGGACCGCATCATGGAGAATCGGAGACTGCAGTTGCTCGACGGACGGGAGGCCGATGTGCGCCGGGCGTACAGTCTGCCCGCCGATGAGCAGATCGCGTCCGTGGGTCCCGTGGACCCCGACATCGGCATCCTGCGGCTGGATCGCACCGACGGCAGGGCCCTGGCGCTGGTCTACCACTTCGCCTGCCATCCGATTCTCGGCGTAGCGGATGGCGGCAATACCGCGGATCTGTCCGGCTTTGCCTCGCGTGCGATCGAGACCGGCCTGGGGGAAGGGGCGACGGCACTCTTCCTGCAGGGTTGCTGCGCCGACATCAACCCCGTCCGCTACCGCGACGTGAACGATCCACCGGATGCGGAGGCCATGGGAGAGCGTCTGGGGCTGAGTGCCCTGCGGGCTGCCCGCGAGATCGACTGCGATGGCGACGCTTCGCTCCACGTGATCAGCGAACACATCGACCTGCCACGAGAAGACCTGACCGGTCACATCGACGCGCTGGAGGCGGAACAGAAGCGGCTGCTGGGCTCACTCAGGCCAACGGCGCTGAACCTCAAGTCCTTCGTCAGCCTCTCCGTCCGGCACTCCCTGTCGGCGCGATACCCGGCCGACGCCTCCCATCGGTACCTGCATGAGCAGAGCCTGGGCCGGGATGACCTGACACGACTGGACGAGACCAACCGCGGGCTGCTGGACCAGTACGGCGACAACGTGCAGATCATGGAACAGCTGACCCGGATCCAGGTGAACCTGGGTCTGTTGAAGAGGCACCAGGAGCGCTATATCCAAGCCGGCGGACGCCCGGTGGCGGCCGAGGTCATCGGCCTCCGCGTCGGTCCTTTCGCCCTGGTGATGTTTGCCGGAGAGCTGTCGGTGCAGACGGGCCTGCGCCTGAAACAGGCATCCCCCCACGAGTACACATGTGTGTCCGGCGTCAGCAATGGCTATCTGTACTACACGCCGACGGCGGAGCAACTGCGGAATCGGGGGGGAGCCCAGGAGGACAGCGACTGTTTCGTGGCGTCCGAGTGGCAGGGCCTGTTCGAGGGCAAGGCCCTGGAGATTCTCGGCCGACTGTGATCGTCCGCCAAGACAATTCCTTCTTCAGATAGGCGGCCACGTCGGCCAGAAAGCGGTGGACGGAGGCTTCGGCGAGGCGGTGACTGACGGCCAAGTCCATCGCCTCACCGAGAGCCCCGAGAGGCGGCTCGTAGGCGCCGGAGAAGTCGAGCTGCGTCTCGCTTGCCGTCAGCCGGTAGGCGGCCAGTTCAGCTTTCATGATCGGGAACAGACGCGGCTTGCGGGTCGTCTCCCATTCCAGCTGCAGGCGCGTGGCCGGCGGCGCCGTCACCGTGCCCGGCTCATAGGTGACTCCGGTGACAGAGATGTCGATCTCGGTGCTGATGTCGATGCCGCCGATGTTCACGTGCAGTTCGGCGGCCACGTCACCGGCACGGGAAGCAGCGGCCTGCGTGGCGCCATGGAATACGGCTACGGCATCGCGGCGCAGGGCTTCGGCCACCTGTTCGTATGGATGGTTCACATAATCGTAGCAACGGATGTCTCTGCCCTCGCTCATGGCACCCTCTCTGGTTTGCGGTGAATGTCCCGGATCGAGGGGGGTCGGGCAAACTCATCAGTCGCCGAAAGTGCCGTCGTGGCGCTGATGGATCCACACGGTGTTGCCATCGGGGTCGAGGACACAGGCGAAGTGGCACACCGGGCTCTCGTTGACGGGCACGGTGACGCCCTTGCCTTCGAGCTCTTTGATCGTCGCCGCCACGTCATCCACTGAAAAGGCCACGGCGGCGCCGCCGCTCTGGGCCTTCATGTTCGGATCGAAGGCAGACGGGTCGTTGAGGGCGAAGGTGGCGTTGCCGGCGTTGAACTCGGCCCACTTCACCTCCTCATAGTATCCATAAAGCTCCAGACCCAGGGTGTCCCGGTAGAAGGTGATGGCTCTGTCGATGTCGCTGGTCTGGTAGTAGATGAAGTCGGTGCCGCGGATGTTCATGAGATCTGCTCCGTCGATTCAGGGTGGGGGCCGGCCCCCGGTACGTTGAAGCACGAGTGGCTCCGACGCAACCGGATTCCGCGTGACCAGCACCATAAGGTGGTCGGCCCGCTGGGCGCCGGATCCTGGAAACAGAAACAGGGCACCGAACAGGTGGCGCAACAGCTGCTCGGTCTTCATGCCCTGTCGACTGCCGTCGGCAAAGGCCTCCAGCACCGCGCTCGAGAACGGGCTGCCTCCGGGGTCGGTTTCCTGCAACACACCATGGTTGCAGATCAGCAGGCTGTCACCTTCGTCGAGTACCAGGTCGGTGGCGGTCGTTGCCACATCCCCTGTCCGCTGCCGCCAGATCACGGGTGTCGGCCAGGCGTGATCGGCCATATGTACCCGTCCCGTGGCAGCCTCCACATCCAGCAGCATCACAGCCACCGGATCGGGCATCACCTTGCGGAGTGACCGTCGCAGACCGGCAAGGCTCTCCGTCAGGTCGGCGCCACGGTCCATTTCATTGTATAACACGCCGACGGTGACTCGCAGCGAAGACAGAGCCGGTCCGTCCCCGGCGACATCGATGCAGGCGATTCTGAGTCCACCTGGCCGAGGGAAGTAGAGGTAGACGGCACCCGTAGGCACGGGCGCCACCAGACATCTCCCCAGCACATCATGGCCTGCCAGTTCGCCCCGCTCCTCGGACAGAAGACACAGCTGCTGTTCACGTGCCGTGGCGATCTCCGCAACCCCCTCGCGTCGCAGGCGCCGGCGGAAAAGGCCCAGGCGGACCGACTGGCCCAGGGCCAGCAGCATCACGATGGCGACGGCGGCCATCCACCGCAGCCGCTCCCGGGGTGGATGGACCCGCAGGTCCCAGGAGGTCACTGGCGAGGCAACCAGATCGCGATCGAGGGCCTCCACTTCAAACACATACTCACCGACGGGTACCGACTCGAAGCGTACGATACGTGCCGCTGTCAGCTGCCAATCCTGCCAGCCTCGCAGACGATAGCGATAGCGGATGGCTCCGGCGCGGGTCTTGAAGCTGAGCCCGTGGAACTCGAAGGCGAGCAGGCCGAGGTCCGAGGGCAGGGACAGGGCCGCCGGCGGCAGATAGCGCCGGTCGGCGATGGCCGCATCCAGATGAACCACCGGTGCTGCGGGCGGCTGGCGTGGAGCAAAGCGGGTCAACCCGCCATCGGTGACAAACCAGTACACCCCGTCGCCGGCGTGGATCGAGGAGACGTGGCCGCCGGCAAGTCCGTCCCGAGGATCGTAGGTCTGGAAGACCCGTCCGTCGAAGCGAGACACGCCGCTGCGCTCGGTGCCTGCCCAGATGTGGCCGTCGGCCCCGAGGGCAAGACTGATCACACGATTCTGGGCCAGACCGTCCGGCGCTCCGAAGGCCCGCCAGTCCGAACCGTCGAAGCGACCCAGGCCCCCCGGAGTACCAACCCACACGATGCCTTCGACATCGACGACACCGGCCAGAACACGGTCGTGGGGCAGACCATCGGCTGCGGAGTAGGTCGTCCAGCGATTGTCCGTGTAATTCTGCAGGCCACCATCGGTCCCCACCCAGAGGCCGCCACCCGGCGAGCCGAAGACGGTGTGGACTTCATCGTCGACGAGTCCATCCGCCGTGGTGAGCAGGCGCCATTGCTCGTCGTCGAACCGCAGCAGCCCCCGCTGCGTCGCCCACCAAAGCCGCCCCTGCCCGTCCGCGAAGCCCGACCCCGTCCTCAAGTCGGCGAATACAGGCCCGGCGATTCCGGATGGAGCAGACCCGGCATCGAAGCAGGTCCAGCCGGTGTCCTGCCGGCACAGTATGCCGTCGCCTGCGATCCACGTCCGGTCGTCCTCGGCAAGAACCGAACGAAAGCGGCCAGCCGCTGCCGGCAGATTCGGCAGGCGCAACCATCGACCCCCCGAGAATCGTCGGACGTCACTGTCGGACATCGACCACAGAAGCCCGTCGCCCCCGCGACCGATGGCGGCGATGTGTCCGGCCAGTCCATGGGCCTCGCCGAAGACAGTCCAGGTGGCGCCGTCGTAGCGATACAATCCGTCGGTCGTGGCCGCCCAGATGACACCCTCGCGGTCCTGCAGAATCTGTCCGTGTCCCGCACCACGCCCGGACCATCCCGTGGGGAAACTCGTCCATCCATCGCCATCGAACCGGCTGAGCCCGTCGCCATCGTGGCCGAACCAGATGTGGCCCTCATCGTCGGCGAGGATCTCGACGACAGGTACCGCTGAACCGGCAGACGGTGAGAAGCTCTCCCACCGGCCCTCGGCATGACGGTAGACGACGCCGTCGCGCGTGCCGAACCAGAGAACGCCGTCGGCGCTCTGCCCGACAGCCAGGACACCAAGCTCGCCGATTTCGAAATGCTGGAAGGCATCGGCCTCGTAGCGGGATACGCCGTGGTCCGTGCCAAACCAGAGAGCGCCGCCAGCGTCCTCGTGGATGAAGTGAATGGGGCCGGCGAGGGAGTCATCCTTGTCATAACCGCGGAACAACTGGCCATCGTAGCGACTAACCCCCGTGCGTGAGCCGAACCAGAAGTGACCGCGGCCATCCTCCGCCATGCACAGGACATCGTCACCCACGAGTCCGTATTCGCTCGTGAACGTGGTGAACTCATCGTCATCGTGGCGACTCACACCCGTCGTCGTGCCGAACCAGAGGGCGCCCGCGGAGTCGGTGAAGATGAAGTTGACGTCGTCACCGGCGAGGGTGTCCTCGTGGCGCCAGCTCAGCGCCGCGTCGTCGGCGGAGAAGCGGGTGAAGCCGCTGCCGTCGTAGCGGCTGATGCCGCCGCCATCGCTGGCGAACCAGAGGGCACCGGCGTCATCCTGTGTGATGGCGATGACGGGACCGTCGCCCAGTCCGTCAGCCGTACCGAAACGGGAAAAGTGCTGACCATCGAAACGGCTGACCCCGGAATCGGTGCCGACCCACAGGTAACCTCCGACATCCTGGAACACGCAGAGAGCGACGTCGGAACCCAGGCCATCCCGTGCGTCATAGGCGCGCCAGAAGCCCTGACCGTCCGACCTGCGGCCGAACTCTCCAGTATCAGCAGCAGGGGGCAGCCCCGCCCAGCCGGGCGCGGCGAGAAGGACGAGGGCGAGCAGCAGGATCATGTCCGACTACGACAGGACACTTGAGCGTATTCAGTTGGAAACGGGGCGGTAACCGACACCGGAATAGGACAGGGCCAGAGGCCGATAGGCGTCGTCGAACTCCGGGTCAGGCGCATCGAGTCGATTGACGTCAGCGTCGATGCTGCCTCGCAGGTCGGCCGTGGCGCCGCTCACGAAGCACCCGGTGACGCCGGACCCCTCGAAAAGGTCCATCTCGTAGCGCCCCAGCGGCGAGGTGCCACCCTCGGCGGTATTGTGCCAGAAGATCGAGTCCACATAGCGGCTGGCACTGCCGTGGTCGTCGACACCGTTCCAGTTGCCGGTAAACGTGCTGTGACGAACCAGAGCGATGGACCCGGGAAAGACCGTCAGGGCTCCCGATCCGTGCTCCGGGTTGTGCTCGGCGCCACTCTTCATGCCGACGACATCGATACCGGTATTGGCGATGTTGCCGACGAACAGGCAGTTGTCGATCTCGGCGGAACTGCCGCCCAGCAGATCGATGGCTGCCCCCGTGACCTGGGTGCGGTTGTCGCGGAAGATGGAGTTGCGGAAGAGCACCGCGCCGTCGGTGAAACCGCGATGTTCCACGGAGACGCCACCGCCGCAGGGACTGGCGTAGTTGTCGAAGACCTCGACGGCCTCGATGGTCGGGTAGGAGCGGCCGAAGATCTTGATGCCGCCGCCGTCGGAATAGAAAAAGCGCCCCTTGGCCAGCGCCGGATGGCTCGTAGCCCGGGGTTCGATGTCACCCGCGCCCTCGGACAGGGTCACGAAGCTGTTGGCTCCGGTGATCTGGAAGCCGCGCAGGGTCGTCTGCCGCGTGATGCCGTCGCCGAAATAGACGACGTGATTGACGATAGCCGGGAAGCTCTTCGCCCGGGGATCAGCGACATCGGGGTTGGCCGCCGTCAGGATCACGTCCCCCTCGGCCTCGAGGGTGAGGCCATCGTGTCGAGCGTTGAAATGGATGAGGGCCTGAGCCGGCCGGGCGGGCCGGTAGATCCCTGCATGGACGATGATACGGTCGATGGCAGCATCGTCGGCGGCCTGCTCCAACGCCATCTGGATATCCTCTCCGGGCATCACGTGCAGCGCCTGGCTCTCATCCGAAGAGGGCAGGGAGCCTTGCGGCGACTCCGGCCCCTGCTCGCGTATGTCGATCGACCGGCCACCTGGAATGGGCCCCCGGATCAGTTGCACCGCTCCCAGGGGCCAGGTCACGCGCACCGAGTCGGCCTGTGTCGCGTCACCGAGCCCGAAATAGAGTGGCATGCTGCTCTGTGACAGGTAGCCGGACTGGCCGTCGTGAATCTGCGCGTAGGACCGGCCACCGGCGTAGACCTCCACCCGGGCACCCAGTCCGTCGCGATTCGACACGGTACCGGTCAACCGAATCTGCAGGTAGTTCAGATCCGGCTGCTTCTGGCTCAGATCGCTGAGCAGCACCATCGGCGCCGAGTTGAAGTCGTTGGTCACCACATCCAGATCGCCGTCGTCGTCGAGATCGAAGATGACGGAGGAACGCGAGCCCAGGGCGCCCCAGACCTCGACATGGCCGTGCTGAAACTCGCAGTCGTCGTGCTGGTAGTCGTCTCCCGAACAATCCAGCTCGAACCACGGTACCGCGGTCTCGCCATCGCGACGGGGCTCGACGCCAAGGGTGAACTCGCTGTCCACCAGATGGCCACCATCGTTGAGCAGCACCGTGTTGACACCATAACGGAAGGGGTAATTCATGCTCGAGGTGACGAACAGATCCTCCCAGCCGTCGGCGTTCAGGTCGCCGGCACTGACCCCCCAGGGCCAGTAGTTCTCAGCGCCCACCTCGTCGGAGACCTCATCGAACCCGCCGTCGCCGCGACTGCGAAACAGGCTGTTGCCGAAGATGGACTGACCACCCGTGGCCAGGAAGGGCTCCTTCCAGGTGATCTCCGACTTGAACTTCTCAAGCTCGGGGCCGATATCGGTGGACATGTCGGAGTGCATGTCGGTGATGTAGATGTCCTGGTGACCGTCGTTGTCGACATCGAGCACCTGGATGCCCATGGCACCCCAGGAGGTCTTCGGAAACACCTCGCGGCTGCGGTCGATGAAACCGCCCTTGCGGTCATTCTCCCAGTAGTGGTCGCGTCCCTGCATGTTGAGTACGTAGAGATCGAGCCAGCCGTCACCGTTGACGTCGACGGGGGCGGCATCGCCACTGAAGCCGTCGTCGAGCAGGCCGCTGGCTTCGGTTACGTCCTCGAAGCGCAGGTCGCCCAGGTTGCGGTACAGCCGGCTGTGGCGCAGGCGCTCCGGCTGCAGGTGGCCGCCGAAGGCGCCCTTTACGGCCGAATAGAAGAGGAACTCGCCCGCTTCGTAGCCGGTCGTCGTGGCGTCATTGGCGACGGTTCGCAGTTCGTCGGTCGTGTACACACCGACGACGCAGAGGAACAGGTCGAGGCGTCCGTCGCGGTCGTAGTCGAAGAACACGGCCCCGGAGGAATGACCGTCGTAGCCGAGCCCCGAGGTCTCGGTGACGTCCTGGAAGTGCCCCTTGCCGTCGTTGACGAACAGCACGTTGGCGGAGCGCACGTTGGTCACGTAGAGGTCGGCGTCACCGTCGTTGTCGACATCGGCGAAGGAGGCCGTGACCCCCACGGGGGTCGTGACAGCCACCCCGGCAGCGGCGGTGATATCGGCAAAGGTGCCGTCGCCGAGGTTCCGCCACAGCTGGTTGCTGCCCACCTGTGTGGTGAAGTAGAGATCGAGCCGGCCGTCGGCGTCGACATCGGCCACCGCGATGCCGTTGCCGTGATCATAGTGAGCCGGCTTGTAGGTGCGGCCGGCATCGTCGACGACACGGTGCACGAAGCCGATGCCGCTGTCGATCAACCGATCGGTGAAGGAGAACCGATGAAGGACCCCGATCGAATCGGCACCGTTGAGCTGTGTCTGCCGGCGGCTCGCCATCCAGGGCGGATCGATGATCTCCGGAGGGACCGGGATCTGCGGGTTCTCTCCCCTCAACGGCACCGCGGCACAGGCGGCACACAGGGTCAGCAGGATACGGTGGGTTGTCGTCATGGCCTCTAACCTCGTCTGCGGGCGATGTTCACTGCCTTCTACTGCGCATCTGGTGGGGCGTAGAACATGAATTCCGGCTTCTTGTGATCGGGCAGCTCGGCGAAGCGCTCGAGGTGCGGTTGGGACTCATCGACCCGTCCGAGCTTTGCCAGGGCCTGACCCAGACCATAGTGCGCGTACTTATAGAGTGGCTCCAGTCGCAGGCAGCTGCGGTAGGCCTCGACGGCCTCGTCGAGGTCTCCCATCGCCTCCAGTGCCTGGGCCAGCTCGAAGTACGCGGCGCCGTACTCGGGGTTGATCACCAGGGCCTGCAGAAGCCTTTGGCGGGCGTGGTCGTGCTGACCGAGGCGAATCTGCGACACGCCCAGGCTGTAGAGGGTCAGCGCCGACGTCGAATCAAGCGCCAGCACTTGCTCGAAGCGACTCGCCGCATCGGCGAAGCGGCCGACGGAGTGCAGGATGTGGCCCAGATTGTAGCGGTAGATCTTCTCTTCGGGTCGCACCCTCACGGCTTCTTCCATCAAGGCGATCGCCTGTTCGGGGTCGGCGCGCTCCTTGAACATGACCAGAGCGAGATCGTTGAGCGCCGGACACAGGTCAGCCTGCTGCCGCAGGGACTCACGATAGGCGATAATGGCCTCGTCGTACCGCTCTGATTTCACCAGCGCCAGGCCGAGGCCGCGACGATGGGTCGCATCTTCGGGCGCCAGATCGACGGCGGCCCGATAGTGCGAGATGGCCAGCGGGTATTCGAAGAACTTCATGAACTCCAGGCCGGCCAGGTGTTCGATGCGATCGGCTGGCATCGTCTCCGTCGGCAGGATCCGGCCGGCGTCTCGATCCTCCAGACCCAGGCGCCGTGCCCGCAGCAGGCGAGCCCGGGCCCCCGAAGGCCGGCCGCGCCGACTGTAGAGGCCCGCCAGCCGGAACTGCACACGGGCGGGATCGGGATCGGCCATCTTCAGCTCGACGCGTTCCTTGATGGCGCCTTGACGGTCCTGCAGGAGGCGCGAGCGTTCCAGGGCGAGGCGGCTGTCTTCGGTACGTCCGAGCCTCCGGTAGAGGAGGCTCAGATTGTACACCGCCTTTTGGAAGGACGTGTCCAGCTGACAGGCTCGCTCCAGGGCGACGGTGGCCAGAGAATCGGCTCCGAGGCGCGCCTGCACGCGGCCCACGCCGTACCAGTTCTTCGCCTCGGTCGGCGCCAGGCGGCACGCCGCAGCATACTGTTCGAGGGCCTCGTCCGGCTCGTTCTGATAGAGCAGAACCGAGGCCAGGTACCGCCGTGCCTCGTCGTTCCAGGGATCGACCAGCAGGGCGCTGCGGAAGGCGGCCTCGGATTCCTCGAGGCGGCCCAGGTGGTCGTAGACGATTCCGGCATTATAATGGAACACGGGGTTGCCAGGATCGAGGTCGAGGGCCGAGCCGAAGCGCTCGAAGGCGCGGGACCAGTCGCTGGCATAGGCGGAGACGATGGCCACTCCGTGATGGGACTCGGCCAGCGTCGAGTCCAGGTCGACCGCCTGCTGAAAGTGTCGACGGGCACTGTCGAGACGGCCCGCACTCAGGTGCAGGGTTCCGAGAGCCTGTTGACTGAGTGGATCCCGCGGCTGCTCGAGGATGAGTCGCCGCAACTGCGCCTCGGCACTGTCGCGGTGGCCCTGCTTCAACGTAACGATGGCCGCCCGAACGCTCTGCAGCTGCGCGAAGTCCGATACGGCAGGCGTGGCGAGTCCTCCCAGCCACAGCAGGCCCAGCAGTACATGATACTGTTGCTTCACAGGCGTCATCGTTTCCTGAGACTACAACTCGGCACAGGACCAGGCAAAGGGCTGCGTATCTGCGTCAGCCCTCGCTCTCAACTCCACAGACGATCGTGAGCGCGGACCGCGTTCCACTCGTCTGTCGGCGCAAAGTATCCCGGATCCCTGTCGCTGAGATGGGCCCGCAGGACCTCTTCGTCAACATCGGTGAAACCGAGGCCGGGACCTTCCGGCACCTGGATGTAACCATCCTGGATCAGGGGCACGGGCAGACCGTCGACCATACGGCTCCACGTGTCGAGCTCGTCGACACTGTGATTCTCGAGAACCATGAAATTCTCCGACGCCGCGGCGCAGTGCACGGCGGCCAGCGCCGCAACGGGAGACATGGCCATGTGGAAAGCCATGGCGACGCCGGCTTCCTGGGCCATGTCGCAGATCTTTTTCGTCTCCAGGATGCCGCCGGAACTGGCCAGATCGGGGTGGGCGACGGCGATGGCCCGCTGGTCGAACAGGGCCCGGAAGTCCTCCTTCAGGTAGATGTCTTCGCCGGTACAGACCGGCGTGTCGACGGCGTCGGCCAGGCGCTTCCACTGGTCGGGGAACTGCCAGGGGATCATGTCTTCATACCAGGCCAGGGAGAACTGGTCGAGCGCTTTGCCGAGCCGAATGCAGGACTCGACACCGATGTGTCCGAAGTGATCGACGGCAAGGGGGATCTCATAGCCGATGGTTTCGCGCACCCGGGCGACGTACTCGCACAGGATATCGATCCCCTTGTCGGTGATCTGAATCCCGGTGAACTGGTGCATGACGGTCTGCGTCTGCAGCATCTGAGGGGGGGCGATGATGGCGTCGGGCACCCCGCGCAGCAGGCCGATGCCGACGTCCATCTTCAGGAAGCGGAATCCCATCTCCATCCGGGCTTTCAGCCGCTGTCCCATCTCGCGGCCGTCGGCAACGGAGGGTGTGTCGCAATAGCAGAGGATTTTGTCACGGAACTTGCCACCCGCCAGCTGATAGGCGGGCACACCGTAGGCCTTGCCCGCCAGATCCATCAGGGCCATCTCGACGGCACAGACACCACCGCCCTGCCTGGCATGATGACCAAACTGCTTGATCTTGCGGAAGATGCGGTCGACGTTGCACGGGTTCTCACCGAGGATGCGGCTCTTCAGAGTCAGTGCATAGGTCTTGCTGGCGCCATCGCGGATATCACCATACCCGCTGATGCCCTGGTTGGTGTCGAGGCGCAGGATGAGTCCGCGCAGCGGGTTGCGCATGACGTCGCAGATTCGCATGTCGGTGATTCTGAGTTCACTCGGGCGCGAGCTCGTCTGGACGTTGCTCTCGACCTCTGTCATGTCGTCTCCGGAAGGTGGCGGGAAGAGTAGATGCGCAAGCAGCGAAGGTATCTGCCGTTTTCCAGTGTCGTCAAACGCGCTGCCGGGCCAGTCGCTCTCTGCTTGGCCCTGCTGGGATCCGCCTGCTCGGGCTCCAAAGGCGCTGTCGTCACGTCCCCCACTGATGACGGCGGTGGACCGTCGCCAGCCGGCGGCGAGGCGCCGCCGCCGGTTCTGATCCCCGGAGACCGGGTGATCACTTCTCAGACGGACATCAATGAGCTGATGGCAGTCACGGCCTTCGCCATCGGCGGCGATCTCATCCTGGAAGGAATCGGTGATACCGACCTGACCGGGCTCGACTCCCTGGTCCAGGTCGAGGGCAGCCTGCTGATCCGCGACAATCCCGGTCTGCAGCGTCTCCCCCTCGACGGCTTGCAGCACGTGGCCGGAGATCTCGTGGTCAGGGGCAACCCGGTTCTGCACACCGTTGGCGTCTTCCCCCGGCTGGAGAGACTGAACGGCAGCATCGTCCTCGAGGGCAACGGACCGGCCGATCTCGGCGGGTTCGCCGCTCTCGATCGGCTGGATGGCGATTTGCGCATCGCCGGGTACGATGGTCTGCGTGTCGTGTCAGGCTTTGGGAAGCTGATCCGCATCGGCGGCAGCCTGCAGATTCTGAACAATCACGGCACGGCGCTGAGACTGCCGGGCCTGCAGCGCCTGGCCCGCGTCCAGGGCGGTATGCAGGTGGAGAGCAACAGCATCGACACACTCGTCGCTCCCGCCGGGTTGTTGAGTGTGGGCGGCTCACTGGAGGTGACGGACAACTCCCTGCACGCGCTGTCCGGTCTCGGGCAACTCGAGCTGATCGAGGGGTCGTTCGTTCTGGCGGCCGACGATTCGCTCCAGGTTGTCGAGGAGCTGACGAATCTGACCGAGATCGGGGGGGCTCTGTCGCTCCGCGGGCTGTCCCGGCTGTCGACGGTTGCCTTTCTCGACGGGTTGTCCCGGGTCGACGGCGGCTTCGAGCTCGTCGACAACACGGTCCTGGCCACCGTGCGCCTGCCACGCCTGCAACGGGCCGGCGGCATGAGGCTCACCTGCGATCCCCTGGATTGTGCTCTGCAGGAGATGGAGTTCGCCGAACTGGATCGACTCCACGGTGACCTGGTCATCGCCGGAACGCGTCTGCTCAACCTGGACGGATTGAGTCACCTCCGAACCGTCGAGGGCGATCTGATTCTGCAGTTCAACGATGCTCTGGACGATATCCAGGGGCTGGCCGGTCTCGACACCCTGGGCGGCGAGCAGGCACTGTTCATCAATGAGAGACAGCCCCTCGACCAGATCGCCGATCTCGTCGAACAGCTGCGCGACCACGGTTTCGAGGGTGAAGTGCAGATCGTCGGCGGCTTCACCGGACTGGCCGAATGACCGGATTCGCCGGGCACCTCAGTGGTGGCGCAGGGTGCCATTGATGTCGACGTCACGGTAGACCGTCGTCCGGCCTCCCGGATCGACGACGCGCACCGAATCCACGCGGCCAGCCTCACCCAGTCCGAACCAGAGTGATCCATCCCCCTGGCTCAGGTATCCGGTACCACCCACGAGCTGTTTACTGACCACCGTGCCGCCGGAGAACACCGTCGCTCTCGAGCCCACCCGTCCAGGCTCCAGTTGCAGCCGCAGCCAGTCTCCGGCTGCCGGGTCGGTGTTCTTGAGCAGCGCCGGCGACTGGCCCAGGTGGGTGACGACAAGATCGAGGTCCCCGTCGGCGTCGAGGTCGGCGGCCGCCGCCGCTCGGCTCGTCATGGTCTGTGAGAAGTAGTCTCCCGCCGTGGCTGAGACGTCGGTGAATCTCGGTGGAGCCACACCCTCGTTGCGCAAGAGCTGATCGGGCTCATCCGAGCCGATGCGGCCATCGTGCAGGGCCAGGTCATTCTGCAGGTGGCCGTTGGCGGTGAACAGATCTTCGTCGCCATCGTTGTCGTAGTCGAAGAACAGGACGGCGAAGGTCAGCCATCGACGGGAGAGGGAGCTGAGTCCGGCGGCCACGGTGATATCGGTGAACAGGTCTCGGCCCTCGTTCAGGTACAGGGTATTCGTCTCGAGTTCGAAATTACCGACATAGAGGTCGGCGTCGCCGTCCCCATCGACGTCGGCGGCAGCCACCCCCATTCCCGCCTCGGCGCGGGCGTCCTCGTTGTAGGCACACCCGGCCAGCTCGCCGATCTCCACGAAAGACTCGCCTGAATTCCGGTAGAGGAAGTTGGCCTCCGTGTCATTGGCGACGTAGACGTCGAGGTCGGCATCGGCGTCGTAGTCGAGGATCGCCAGCCCCAGTCCTTTGCCGCGCACGCCATCATCGATGGCCGCCGCCCGGCTGACATCGAGGAAACGTCCACCGTCGTTGCGGTAGAGGATATCGGGCTCGGCAGCGAACTCCCGTGGGTGGCAGTACATGTGCCGGCCGTCCCGTTCGCAGCCGACCGGATCGTGCACTGTGTCACGCAGGTAGTTGACCACGTAAAGATCCTGCCAGCCGTCGCCGTCCAGGTCGGCGAAGGAGCAGGCTGTCCCCCAGCCCTCAGAGCCGACACCAGCCACTGCCGTCACGTCCACGTACCCGGAGTCGGTTCCGTGGTACAGTCGGTCGGGACCGACGTTGGTCACGTAGAGATCGACGCGCCCGTCCCTGTCGTAGTCGCCGACACAGGCCCCCATGCCGTAGCCGTCACCCGCCGCACCGAGAGCTCCCGGACTCCGGGTGAAAGACCAGTCGTCTCCGAGAGACTCATTCAGGAACAAAGCGTTGACCGGCGCGACATCGGTGGACCCTCCGGACAACGGCCGGCCGTTGACGAAGTAGAGGTCGACGTCACCATCGGCATCACTGTCGAACAGGGCCAGACCCCCACCCATCGCTTCCGGCAGCAGTTTCTCCGGGCTGCTGTCGCTGAAGTGCACGAAGGTCACCCCGGCAGACTCCGCCACATCGACGAACTCGGCCGCCACACCGCCGCTGCACAGCAACGCGGTGGCCATGGTGGCGACAAGCTTCATGGGACCACTTCCACAGTGAGTTCAGCTTCGGCCACGGTGATGCCGTCGGCATCGACGAGCAACTGAACGACATGTCGTCCCGGGGGAGCATCCAGAGGGCAACTGACGCCGACCGATCTCGCCGTCCGCCGCCCGGAGCGGAGGCGTCCGAGCCGGACCGGGGACGGTATCTCGAGCACGGCAGCCGTTCCGGTGCGCCGCAGGCTGAGGTGCAGCTCGCCCGGGTTCTCTTCCCCGGCGTACTCCAGTCCGAACAGCAGTCGGGCGCTCTGTCCCGGTCGCAGCACAGTACTGCTGCCGCCAGTCACCAGGTGCGGCGACAGCAGGTGGACCTGGGTTGTTCTCAGTGGTTCTCTCCGCGAGGCTGCGCCATAGCGGACCAGTCTGGGCGGCACCTTGGCGGCAACCCTCGCAGCGGTACCGTCATCGAGCCGTACATCGTAGCGGTCGCCCAGATGACCGACGAGAGCATACGTCCGGGCCATGGCCAGGGCGGTGATCGTGTTCTCCCCGTGGATCTGTACTCTCGATCCAGCGGCGAAGGCGTAATAGCCATGGAGAAAATCCCCGGGGTGGAAGGCGATCACCTCGCGGCTGCCGGCGGCCCGGGCCGTAACGAGTATGGGGTGGTCGTCCGGGGAGGAGGCCAGACCCAGGTCATTGACCAGATGGACTATCGCTTCCCCGGCAGGACCGGTCGTCTCACTCCAGCGTCCGTAGGGCGCCTCCAGGGTCACGACGATCCTTGCCAGAGGCTCCCGTGCACCGGCGCTCGCCTCGACCTCCCGGGCATCGCTGAGGTAATCGTAGCGCAGCGTCTCCGGCAGCAGCCAGCCGAGATATCCGCCCCCCCGTCCCCGGGTCAACAACGTCACGGCGCCCAGCAGGTTGACGGACACGGCGGCGGCCCCATTCAGGTCCCCCGGATCCCGCAGCCACAGGAAGGAGGCCCACCACTGCAGGCCAACGCCCAGCGCCACCAGGGCCTCACGACGTTTCCGCAGGATCAGGCTGCTGTCCCCGCCTTTCCGCATTCGCCGAACCGGGTGATGACTGAGACGTACGGTGGCTGACGGCCGGTCGGGCGTCGGAGCAGCGACGATGTCGATGGCAACGGGGCCGGTCCGACGGCCGACTTCGATCTCCGCCTCTCCGTCACGGATCAGCCGGGCAGAGTAGCAACCACTGACCATGCAGGCCGCAAGCAAGGCGGCGACGAGTCCGCGCCAGCGCGCTTCACAAAACGGCCGTCGTGAAACTTGACAAATGCTCGAGCAGGCGCCAGAATTCCACCCCCGCCTCCCGGGCCCTGTTCGGGCCTTGGGGAGTTGCGGCAAGCTCTCCCTATTGTGATCCCGCTCTGTCAACAAGCCTCGATCGGTTCGATGTCCATGCGTATTCAAGCCATCCTGACGTGTTGCGCTCTGCTTCTTGCTCCGTCGATATCGCAGGCCCAGCAGACCTTCGAGATCGTCACCTGGGCGCCGGCAGACGGCTCCACTGTGCAGAGCGATTCCTCCGGCGCCCTGATTCTGGGTGATGTCGACGCCGAAACCAACCTGGCAGATCGCAAGATCGCCGTCGATCAGACCGGCCAGTCGGCGCGGGTCACCGACGCCAACATGACGCGAAACTCCGCCTGGAACAGTCTCACACCCTCCTCGTTCAACTTCTTCGTCCAGCTTGATCTGGAGGAGCCACGGCTGATCGACCGTGTGGCCATTCGACCAGTGACGGGTAACACCACCGACTTCGTCAAGGGCTACAGTCTGCAGACATCGACGGACAACGTCGTGTTCTTCGAGCAGGTACTCCAGGAGCGCAACCTCAATATCGACATCGATACCAGCTTCGCGCCGGTGGTAGCCCAGTATGTCCGGGTCCAGGTCAAGGCCATCGACAGGGTGCACAATGTCGTCATCTCCGAGGTTGAGGTGTACGGTCAGGGGTTCGTCAGTTCCGCCCAGTTCGACAGCGAGGCCATCGACTTCGGCGATGCTGCTGACAAGAACTTCGGCATCGCCCGGTGGACGCCCGTCATCCCCGAGGGGACGTCGCTGGCCGTGTCCTTCCGCATCGGATCCACGTCGTCCCCGTCGGCCGAGGACGATGACTGGAGCGCCTGGACGGAGCCCTCCACAGAGAACGACGGTGTCCTGATCGAGTTGCCCGAGCCTGCCAGATACCTTCAGTATCGCGTGATGATGACCTCCGGTGACCCCAGCGTCACGCCTCGACTGGAAGGACTGCAGATCGACTACGGTGAGCCGCTGGCCGTGTCCTTTTCCGGCAGTGTCACCAGAACGCTGACGGGCGCCGCCGATGATACTCTCACCGTCGACGAGGCATCCATCGGCGACGAACACGAATTCGATCTGCACCTGCAGGCCGAGGCCGGCGCCGGCGGCTTCGATATTCTTCGACTCAAGCTGCCCAATGCTGCCAGCGTCGAGGAGGTGCTTCTCAATGGAGAGGCCGTCCAGGCAACACTCACGATGAGCGGGTCGACGATCGATCTCGACTTCGGCCGCACGTTGACGGGCAGCAACACCTTTGACCTCCGTCTCGGCTCGGTGCTGTTCGACGAGCGCAACGTGTTCAGCGCCGAAGTCCTCGATTCGGCCCGGCCTGACAATCCACAGCAGGTGGCAGCCAATGACGTGCGTGACGACGCCCTGGTGATCTTCGGGGTCGGCGTCAGCGACAATGTCTTTGACAAGGGCTCCCTCACCGTCACACCGAACCCCTTCTCGCCCAACGGTGACGGTCGTTTCGATGTCGTTGAGTTCTCCTACGCGCTGGCCAAGATCGGCACACCCCAGCGGGTCCGGTTGCGCGTCTTCGACCTGAGGGGCCGCGAGCTGCAGGAGTTGACCTTGCAGCAGAAGAGTGGCTCCCACACCGTGACCTGGGACGGCCGCGGCGAGGATGGACAGCTTGTGCCGCCTGGCCTCTATCTGTTCCAGGTCGACGTCGACAGTGGCAAACCGGTGCGATTCAACGGTTCCGTCGTGGTCTCTTACTAGTCGTGAGCATTCAACTATATGCGCGGGGATCGGCTTCCATGAAGGGCATTTTCTCAATCGGCCTGGCGTTGGTCCTGATGGCAGGTATCCCGGCGCAGGCAGCCTTCGAAGGGCTCGGCGGTACGACACGTGCCAGTTCCATGAGCCAGGCCTACGTCGTCCACGCTGCGGACGCCGGCGCCTTGTGGCACAATCCGGCAGGCCTCGCCCGCGGCGCACACCGGGGCGTCGAGGCGGATTATGCCCGCCTCTATCCCGGTCTGGACGTGGGGCCCGATATCAGTACCTGGAGCCTGAATTACACGCAGTCACTGGCCGGTGGGCGAGTCGGCGTCGCTGTGGCCGGTCTGGGCGCCGACGTGTACAGTGAAAACGGGCTGGTCATCGGTTACGGCCGCGGCCTTGTCGCCGGCGGGCATGCCGGTCTGGGCGTCCGCGTGCTGCGCTGGTCGGCCGACGGGTATCAGGGTGATGACGATCGCTCGGGAACCGGAATCGCCGTCGATCTCGGCCTGCGGTACGATGTGTGGCAGCTGCCCCAGGGTACGCTCTCGGTGGCCGCGGCGGCCCTCGGAGTCAACGAGCCCGACGTCTCTGAGAGCGGCGGGGGTACCGGCGTGCCCATGCAGCTGTTGCTCGGCCTTGGATACGAAGACGCCAACTATGCGGTCGAAGCTGACTGGGAGATCGTCGATGGTTCGGGCCGGGCCCGAGTCGGCGGAGAGTACAAGGTTGGCGGTCGCTACGACGTACGCCTGCGGCTCGGCGCCAGCGGCATGAACAACGACGAGTCCTCCGGTCAGATCGACGGCGGCGTCGGTCTGCAGATCGGCGCCATCGTCCTCGACTACGCCTACCATGACTCGTCTGAAATCAGCGGCACCGGTAGCCAGCGCCTGTCCCTCGGTTACCGCTTCTGATGCAGCATCCTTGCCGTCATCGTTCGTCCTGGCTGGCCACATCGGTGGTGCTCGGTCTGTTCTCCGGGCCTGGTCTGGCCGACGACGATACGGTCAAGGAGGGCGGTGAGACCCCGCGCTACCCCGACTACACGTATGAAGAGGAGCTGCCGCGCGATCTGCACAACGTGCCTGGTGCCAGTTCGGGAACCTTCTTCGAGCGCCACGACTACAGCGACGAGTTCATCGGTCGCTGGCGGCCAGGATATCTCAACTACGGTTGGGAGGACTACGAAAACTACCGGCTGAATACGACGCCCTACCTGCGGACGTACGACAACTTCGGTAACTACATTGCCGATGGCTACGAGATCTTCCGCATGGAGGAATTCCGCACCCGAGCCCCCGTCGTTGGCAGCGTCGGTATCAAGGGGCAGTTCTACCAGAACTGGCTTCGCCATCTGATCATCGCCGACGACTCCTATGGTCGTTGGAGCACACGGTTGATGGTGGGAGACTACATCCATACAACCTTCACGCCCTTGACCCTGGACATGACGGGCTTCAACGGGGTGCGTTTCGACGCCATCTCCTCCGGCACCCAGCAGCTCAGTCTGATCTTCTCGCGCATCTCCGATCCGATGAAGATCGGTTTGCGCAACGCCTCCTCCGGGATCGGCTCACCCACCGATCTGGGCAGTTCCGGCAAGAGTCAGAACCGGGACGACGGCACCTACCTGATGGGTGGCCACTGGGAAGGCGACATCGGTCGATCCTTCGTCGTTGGCGCCACCTATCTGACGATGCATCGATTCGACGCTGCGCGCGGGTTCCGCACCAACAGCCGCAAGGGGCTCGCACCGCAAAACACGGTACCTCAGCGCGTCACGCTCCGCTTTGAGGATGACTCCCCCGAAAATGGTGGCGGTGCCGCCGTTTTTGACCTCGTCGCCACGGCTACCCTGGCTCCGGCCATCGATGCGGAGGGTGAGGAGGGGGCCGTTGTGGCCCTCACGCCGATCATGATCGATCTATCGCCTGGAGTGGTGCAGGTGGGCCGTCACCTCGAGGCGAATGGCCAGTTTCGCGACGAAACGGGGAGTGACAAGCCGAACTACATCGATTACGTCTTCGAGGTCCCTGAAGACGTCGTCGATCTGAAGTTCTCCGCCCTGCTGGCCAACGACTACAAGATCTCGATGCGGCAGGACCACTTCTTCGTCACCGATCCGGTTCGCGGCAGCGGGCAGGCCCGGGAAACCAGCTTTGCCATGATTCGGCGCGCTGACGGTGCGGTGACGGACATGTCGAACCTCGAGCGCATCCAGTTCGACTACGGGCTGAACACGGGTATCGAGGTCTACGGCGTCAACGGCCGACTGGCCATTCCCGGTCTTGATGTTCAGGGTGAGATCGTACGCAGCCGCAACCACTTCCAGTACCCGACGCTGCTGGGTACCCGCTCCGATTTTGAGGATTGGGCAGGTTATGTTACAGCCACCAAATCTCTCTCGACACGTGTCGACATAGGGGCCGAGTTATTCTCTATCGGCGCGGGGTTCACCGGACTGAATCCGCACCCCAGCGACCCAGATGGCAACATTGGCGACACCTTCTACTTCAACGATCCGCGACAGCAGTTCTATCGTGGGACCGGAACCGTGACGAGTGAGCCCTATTACGCTCTGGTCGACGACAACGACAACATGCTCTACAGCGAAATTGCCGACCAGTGGATCGGCACGCAGGGCATCCCCTTCGAGGCCGGTGACGGCCGCGCCGGGGTCTATCCGTCCTTCGACCTGGATCAGGACGGGCATCCCGACTCGAATCGCAACCGCAACGAGTTTTCCGACTGGGATGAGCCATTCCTGATGTACTTCACCGACCCCGACGGGTTCTATTTCGGTGATGACTTCAACAACAACGGTATCACCGACGCCTGGGAAGACGATACGCTGCCCAACTATCCTTACTACAAGGACGAACGGGGCACGCACGTGAACGGCAAGGTAGGCCCGGTCAACGGGCTGGCCCTGAGTGTCGGGCGCTACGCCGTGGAGCAGTTGGCGGGAAGTGGTGTCAACAATGTGACCTATGGCCGGCTACGCTTCGACCAGCGGGTTGGCCGTACGTTGCGTCTGCGCTTCGAACACGAGACGAAGGACGTGGCCGACGATATCGGCAACGACTACTTCCGCTATCTGCTGCGCGAAGGCTCGGGGGCGCGCTATACGGCCACATTCTTCGCCGATCCACTCGAGACGCGAGACAGTTACGTCAATCGGGGACTGGCGCGCGCGGAGTTCGCCCCCTCTTCGGCCTGGCAGGCTGAGGCCAAGTTCCGTTACGAATTCAACCACCAGCGGCGGCGGTCCTTCCAGCAGGAGGACGATCTGCGCTTCTGGGGTGCGGTGGCACGCGCTGGCTACGCCCACAGATGGCGCAACGTCGACATCATGGCACGTGGCAAGGTCCTGTTCCAGAAGCAGACGCGGGACAGCCTCGGCGATGCTATCATCGAGAATCTCCAGCTGTTCCCCATCCTGCGGGCAGACTGGCACGTCACCGGATCGTCTCAACTCCGCTTCGGTCTGCAGGGGCTGCCTCTGTTGCGGGACTTCCGTCGTGATCGTGTCAATGATGCCAACGACTCTGATCGCACGAGCTGGACCATCATGTGGTTCAACGAGTCGGAGTACGAAGGTTACATCGTTGGCACCGAGGTTGGCATCACACGTCGCGTCATCGACTTCGACCAGTCCGATCAGGTCGATACCCGGTTCACTCGATTCTTCGTACGCATCGTCTCGGCCGTGGGCGGAGCCGTGCGATGAGACGCCTTTGCCAGGTTATCGTCGCGCTGTTGCTGTGCGGTGCGACAGTCCAGGCGCAACAGGACTCACGCCAGCAGATCAGTCTGTCGAAAGCGCGCTTCGGTGATCGCTTCCTGTCCCGCTACGACGCCTCCTACCTCAACTACGGTTGGGTGAACTACCAGAATTATCGCGAAGCGATTCCCATCTTCAAGCGCTACGACGCTCTCGGTAACTACCTGACCGAGGGCTACGAAGTGTTTCGCATGGAGGAGTTTCGCAAGGCGTCGGCGGTTCAGGATGGAAGCCTGCTGTGGAAGGGCCGCTTCTACCAGAACTGGATGCGTCACCTCATCATCGCCAGCGACGGTTATCGCGGCTGGACGACGCGCATCACCGTAGGCGACGCGATCCGGACACAGTTCACGCCGCTGACACTGGACATGGCCCGATTCAATGGAGTCCGCTGGGACATGGCTTCGTCCAACAACCGCTTCACCCTGCTGGTGTCACGGTTGTCCGACCCAATCAAGCTGGATCTGAAGAACCAGCTCGGACCTGGCGGCCAGGCACTGCGGGTCAACGATGGGCTCTACCTTATGGGCGGGCACTGGGAGAGTCACGTGGGTGACTTCCTCGTTCTCGGCGCCACCTATCTCAATATCCACCGTTTCGATGCCACGCGCGGTTTCACTACCAACACCATGAAGGGGCTGACACCTCCGAGTACGACCCTGTCTTCAGTGGTCGTCCGTTTCCAGGATGACTCTCCTGAAGATGGAGTGGGCGGGGCGGTCGTGTTCGATGTGAAGGCCGTGGCCCGGATCATCGAGAACGGTCAGGAGCGTTTCGAGGAGCTCGAGATAGACGATATAGAGCGCTCTGACGGCGTGATCGATGCCGCGCGACACGTGGAGGCGAGTGGCACTTTCGTCAATCGGGACAATCAGAACATCCCGAACTTCATCGAATATGTGTATGAGGTCCCCGACAGCACGCACGGCGTAGAGTTCTCGACCATCGTGGCCAACGATTATCGCATCCTGATTCGGCAGGATCATCTGTACCGCGACTCGAGAGGTCGGAACAATCGGCGGGAGACCAATTTTCTGATCGTCCGTCGAGCCGACGACAACGTCGTCGACCTGTCGAATCGTCGCCGCGTCGTCTTCGAGCACGGCATGCAGACGGGTCAGGATGTCGTCGGGTTGAATGCCAGGCTGCGGCTGAAGGGGTTCGATGTCAACGGCGAGATCGCCCGCAGTTCCGACTTCTTCCAGTTTGCCTCCGAGCACGGCAGCCGCAGCGATCAGGACGAGATGGCGGGATACGTGACGGTCTCACGCGAGCTTCCTGGCCTGTCTCTCGGACTCGAGGCCTTTCATATCGGTCCCGCATTCGGCGGTTTCCAGCACAAGTCGCAGGCGCGTGAGAACGCCGAGATGAGCGGCGACCTGTCGACGGACGGTGTAGAGCTCGAGAACGAGCACATCCGGACCCTGGGTACGAAGTACTTCTTCAATGTGGCTCGCCAGGACCCCATCGGCACCGATGTGACCGAGGGCGGCAGTTCGACCAACACACCGATCTACGCCCTCGTCGACGACAACGACGACATGGACCAGTGGCCGGATGACTGGGTGCAGGACTGGGATATCGCCGGCCGTCGGATCAAGTACCTGGAGTCGGATGCCGGCATCTACCCGTTCTTCGATGATGACGTGGATGGCTACGCCGACAACAACCGCAATCGCAACCAGTCGGCCGATTCTGAAGAAGCCTTCCTCATGTACTTCACCGATCCCCGGGAATTTTACTGGGGAGATGACTTCAACAACAACTTTGTCCTCGATGCCTGGGAGGACGACGACCAGCCCAACTATCCGTATTACAAGGACGAGCGCGGGTTCCATGCCGTCATCGAGTTCGAGCCACAGCACGACGTCAGTGTGATCCTCGGACGCTACGATGTCGACCAGGTGGCCGGCAGTGGCGGCAACGAGGTGGACTACGGACGCATATCTGCCCAACGGCAACTGACGCCGACCCTGTGGGTGCGGGCCGATCACGAGAGCAAGTCGGTCAAGGATGACATCAGCAATCCGTACTTCGACTTCGTGCTGCGGGAACAGACCCAGGGGCGGCTGATCCCATTCCAGTTCTTCTTCCCGGACGAGATCGAATACCGCGATAGTTTCGTGCATCGCGGTCTGTGGCACGCCAAGTACCGACCGAACGTTGCCTGGCAGTTCAACGCCAAGGCACGCTACGAGACAAACTCGCAGAACGCCGTGACCCTGGTGGACGGCACGAGGCGCCCGAAAGATGCCTACGACTTCATCGGATTTCTGGCCAAGGGGGGGTATGTCCGCAAGCTGGGTCGCTGGACGCTGATGCCGCGCTTCAAGGTGCAGTACATGAAGCGCGAGCGGGACAGCGTGCCCCTGCCGATCGTCGAAGGGCTGCTGCTGGCCCCGATCCTTCGTGCCGACTATCACCTGACGACGCGTACGACGATTCGCCTTGGCGCCCAGGGGCTGCCGCTGCTCAACGACCGTCGCATCGATTACCGTGATGGCGACAACGACAGCAATCACCGCACGTACCTGATCACCTACTACAATCAGTCAGACTTCGGCGGTTACAAGGTCGGCACCGAGGTCGGCGCCGAGTACAGACTGCAGGACTTCGACCTGAAGGGTCGCTCCGACGAGAGTTACGTGCGCTACTTCGTGCGCATGGTCGCCGGCGTCGGCAAGGTCAGGTAGGGGAGGGACAAGGCACACATGCTACTGACATCCCTCATCGGAGCGTTGTTGGCGACGAGTATCGCCATCAGCAGCTTTGTGCCCTCGGACGAGACGCTGAAGATCGCCTTCGACCGAGGTCAACGCTTCTACGTCATCGAAGACTACGAGCAGGCCATCGAGAAGTTCCTCGTCGTTGAGCAATCTGAGGACAGCCGCTTCGTCGACGAGACCCGCGTGCTCATCCAGGTGGGCGATCTGAGCTTCCCGGTGAAGGTGGCGGCAACCTTCCAGCTGGCCAACTCCCACCGCAGCCTGGCGGTGGACCAGTTGAAGAAGGCCGGACAGGAGCGTCGGGAGGCGCGAGCCGACAGCCTGCGCCGCTCCGCCGGCGAGAACTTCAAACGTGCCGCCCATTACTATCGCGAAGCATCACAGTCGACGGATCTGCTCGAGATTCGGGTGTTGTCACAGTATCAGCTGGTGAAGACGAACTTCCAGTCGTCCAACTATGAGGGGGTGATCGAGGAGGCGGGCGTGCTGATCGACAGCTTCCCGGAAAGCGACTACGTCGACGAGGCGCTCTATGAATTGGGCTGGGCTCACTTCAGCCTCGGCCAGTTCTCCGAGGCCATCGCCGCCTTCGAGCGCCTCGATCAGCTCGGAACCGCCGCCGACTACCGCATCGACCGGGCCCAGTTCCAGGTCGGCAAGAGCTACTTCGAACAGCAGAAGTACGCCGAGGCCCGGTCCGCCATGGGTCGACTCGTCGACAAGTACGACTTCACCGACCTGAGCGAAGCCGATCGCGTCAAGCTGGAAGCCTCCAAACTCAGCGGCGTCGTCAAGGAGACGGCCGTCGAGCTGGTGGCCAAGGCGCAGCTGCTGATCGGTGACTCCTATACAGCAGAAGGAGACGTGGAAGGCGCCTCGGCCGCCTACCGACGGGTGATCACCGACTACTCGCAGGAGCGTGATCTCGTCGAAGAGGCGTACGTCAAGATCGGTGAGGCCTACTTCGCGCAGCAGGACCTGGACGGCGGCATTCAGGTCTATCGCCGGTCGATCGATGAGGTCTCCTCTCCCGGCTTCCGGGCGCGCATGCAGGCCCGAATCGCCCGCTCCTATTATGAGGCGCGCCGGTTCTCCGAGGCGACGACGGAGTACGAGAACTACATCACGGCCTACGGCGACCTGGCCCGCGAGGGTGGTGTCTCCATAGACCGGGCCCGTTTCCTGGCGGCCCAGAGCCTGTTCGAGATGGCCGAGGCAGCACGCCTGAAAGGAGAGGACGCAGAGCCGGCCTTCCGGCGGGCTCAGGACGCGTACGAAACCGTCATCACCGAGACGCCGACGACATCGCTGATGGGCGAAAGCCTCTTCGGTGCCGGGCTGGCGGCACAGCGTCGCGGCGGCAATGACGATCTGCAACAGGCGCTGGCACTGTTCGGCCGCGTGACCACCGAGTTCGCCCAGCGCCAGGATCTCGTTTCCAGAGCATTGCTGCAGTCGGGCCGATCGCTCTACCTGCAGAAGGAGTACGGGTCGTCGGTGAGCACGTACGAGGAGTTCGTGCGACGCTTCCCGGAGTCCAGGGATGTACCGCGCGCTCTGTTCGAGCTGGCCGTCGTGCATCGTGACGCTGAGCACTCGGACCTCGCCGTTGCCGCCTTCGATCGAATTCCACCGGAAGCTGACATCTGGCGCAAAGCGGGTCTGGCCGGAGGCGACTACCTGTTGCGCCTCGGTGATCTGGAGAGGGCCGAGACCTATCTGGAACGAGCCCGTCTCGCACACGGTCAGCAAGAGCTGCCTGCGGCGCTGACGTACATCCTCGGACGCGTGTATTTCGAGCAGGGCCGGCTGGACGAATCGGTCGAGGCCTTTTCGACGACCATCGAGATCAGTGATGCCGAGACCCCCGGTGCCATCACCCAGGGGGCGTTGCTGGGGCGGGGCACCGCCAACTACTCCCGCAAGGATCTCGAGTCGGCCGTTGTCGATCTAGAACGCCTGCTGGCTCTGTCGCCGGCGGCCAACCTCAAGGATCAGGCGCACCGACTACTGGGGCAGTGCTACATGCAGATGGGCCGCCGGGAGGAGGCCATCGAGGACTACCGGGAAATTATCGCCGCCAGCCAGAGCCCGAGAGAACGGGCAGAGTTCACCCTCCTGCTGGCCGAACTGCACTACAGCCTGGGCAAGTACGAAGAGACCATCGAGACCTGCCAATCGCTGCTCACGGCCGAGTTCGAAGACTCTGCCGGCGAGCGCGGCTACCTGCTGAAAGAGCGCGCCTACTTCGTCATCGGTGACGTGTACACGCGCACCGACCGTCCCCAGGAGGCGCGGGACACATTTGCCCGGGCACTGCGTCAGTTCCCTCGAGGCGCCCTGCGGGCAGATCTTCTCTTTGGTCGTGCTGTGGCAACCTTCTCCCTCGGGCAGAACGAGGAAGTCATCGGCCTGCTGGAGTCGTTCGTGGAGGAATTCAACGCCAACTCAAACCTCGAAAACGCGCACTACTTCCTCGCCTACGCCAATCTGCAGGAAACCAACTTCAGCGAGGCCGCTGACTGGTTCGGCCGCCTGGCGGCCCGCTGGCCTGACAGCGAGGTCGCAGCTGAGGCCCTGTTTCAGAGAGGCGAGAACCTGTTCAACCTGGGGCGCTTCGACGACGCTGCCGTGGCCTACACCTCCGTGCTGGCCGACTACTCGGCCTCCGAATTCGTGGACAATTCCAGCTACAACCTGGGCTGGTGTCATTTCGAGGGTGAGCGCCCCGAGGCGGCCATTCTGCAGTTCCAGGAACTGCTGCGCGATTACCCTGAGAGTCCGCTGGCGGCCAGCGTGCAGTTCACCCTGGGTGATCACTACTTCAATAACAAGGATTACGAGCAGGCGGAGACGGCATACGGGAGCGTGATCGAAAGGTACCCGGAGTCAGAGCTGGTGCCGGAAGCCGAGGCGCTCATGACAGAGCTGGCTGAGATCAAGGCCTACCTCAGGTATGAAGAAGCCATGGCCCTGTTCGACGCCGAAGATTACGCCCGTGCCGCCGTCGCTCTGGAGGACGTGGTACAGGGCTTTGAGAAGACGGAAACCCGAGCCGGTGCCCTGGCCAATCTGGGCATGAGCTACGAAAACCTGCGGCAGTGGAAGGACGCCTCCCGTGTCTACGGTGTCCTCGTGTCCGATTATGAAGGTGTCTCGGAAAGTGCTGCTGCGGTGGTCTTTGCCCAGGAGCACCTGAATTGGATCGTCACCAACAGACTGTAGTCCGCAATCGGCGCCGCGACACCGCGCGGCTCCGACACTTCAAGGAGAGCGGTGAACATGAGCGAGATCATTCAAAGCGGCGGCGAGGTAATGTGGGTCCTTGTCGTGATGTCGGTGGTGGCCCTCACCGTCCTGATGGAGCGTCTGATCGTCCTCCACCGTGCACCCGGTGAGGACGAGATCGAGCGTGCCCTCAACGAGGTCGAGCAGATCGTCAAGCAGAGCGGCGAGAAAGCGGCGGCCGAACACTGCGCCCAGGGCCGCGGCTTCGTCAACTACGTCTTCCTCGCACTGATGAAGCGGTTTGATGTGCTGGTCCTGGAGGAACGCGACGCCGATGACATGCGCGATGAGCTGGTGATGACGACGACGGCCAGCTCACGCAAGTACCTGGGCCGGTTTCTGCTGGTCCTTTCGACCATTGCCACCGTGGCGCCCCTGTTGGGACTGCTGGGCACGATTCTGGGCATGATCACCGCCTTCGAGTCGATCGCCCGCGCCGGCACCGGGGATCCACAGGTTGTGGCTTCGGGTATCTCCGTCGCCCTGCTGACGACCGCCGGGGGCCTCATCATCGCCATCCCGTCGCTGATCTTCTATCGCTACCTGGCGACACGGGCAGAGGCGATTGTGGAACGGGCCGAACTCTATTTTCACGCCTTCGGCAACACGCTGATCAAGACCCACTCCGCCTCCTGATCGAGCCATGCCGAAGAGCAAACGCCTGAAACGAGAGTTGGAGGAGTCCCGCACCCTCCTGAAGGACGAGGATGTGGATCTGACGCCGTTGGTGGACTGTGTCTTCATGCTGCTGATCTTCTTCATGGTGACGACGGTGTTCATCACTTCGAAGGGGCTCAATGTCGACATGCCGAAGGACTCGACGGCGGAGAGCAAACCGGGCAAGGACATCAACCTCATCATCGAAGAGGATGGGCTGATGGAGCTCAATGGCGAGGCCGTGGCGCTCGACGATCTGCCGGAAGAGCTGAAACGACTGAAAGAGCAGCTCGAAACAGAGAACATGATCCTCCAGGCCCACCCCACAACCGTACACAACACGGTAGCCATGGTGGTCGACATCGCCCGGGCCCAGGGCCTCGAGGGCATTGCCTTCGCCCGAGAACAATGACAGGACGCCTGCTCACATACGCCACGGCTGCGCTCATCGCCGCCGGTCTGGTCTCCTGCGGCACGGATGATTCGATCTCTGCCAACGTGGCCAGCGGCCTGCGTCCCGATGCAGGGCCGGACCAGTCCGTCCTGGTCGGCGCAACGGTGACGCTGGATGGCAGCGGCTCCATGGTGAGCGGCGGGAGTGCGAGTTACGAGTGGGAGAGTATCTCCTCGCGAATCGCTCTGAACTCCACCGGGCAGGTTTCCACGACGTTCACCGCGAGTGAGGTGGGGGTTTTCCCATTCCTCCTCTGGGTGGGGGATTCGAATGGCAACAACTGGGTGTCAAGTCTGACAGTGGTCACCGTAAGTGCCTCCGATGCACCTGTCGCCGATCTGGGCGCTATGATCAGCATCCCGGCAGCCGTCACCGCCATCGGCATCGATATTGACCGCGCTTCCGAGGATGTTCGCCTGGCCCTCGAGGCGCCCGGTCTCCTGCTTTCCATCGATGCCTTCGAGATCGACCGCTACGAAGTGACCAACGGCGAGTACCGACAGTTTCTGGCGACGGATGGACGAGTTCATGACTTCGATGATCTGGCCGGCTTCAGCGATGACCTGCAGCCCGTGGTGGGCGTCGCCTGGCAGGACGCAGCCGACTACTGCGCCGCCCAGGGCAAACGCCTGCCCACAGAATTCGAATGGGAGTACGCCGCCCGTGGTGTCGATGTCTCAGCGTCTGACCAGCGTCTGACCACCATTGTCAACAGCTACCGCAGTGCCTTTGACGCGGCTGGCAACAGGACGGAGTTGCGTGACTCAGGCGCGGGCGATGTCTTTGAGGCCGAGGTTCTGGCCTTGCTGGCGGACGTAGTGGCCGAGTCAGCCGCAGCCAACTATCCATGGGGAACCGAGGCGCCCGATGCCGCGCAACTCAACTTCGGTGGCGAGATCTCCGGCAATGTGCGGCATACCGTGGCGGTGGGCAGCTACCCGTCCGGGACGAGCCGTTTCGGGGCTCACGATATGGCCGGCAATGTGTGGGAGTGGACGGCGGACGCCTTCGATGAGCGTCTCATGACGAATCTCGGTCGCGAGGTCGACCGCAACATCACGACGATCATTCGCGACGTGGAGGGGGCCAAGCAGAGCAACTCGGCCTTCCCTGCGGTGAACCTGGCCAGTGTCGTGGTGCCCAACCCTCAGGCCGCAGCCCCGAGTGGTGACGATGAGGCGCAACGCGTGATTCGTGGCGGCAGCTGGGCGGATGGCGCCCTGAGCGTGCGCGGCTCCGCCCGTGGGTTTCTCGCCGAGTCGACACGTACCAATCACACAGGAATCCGCTGCGCGAGGTAGGTATGGCCGAGGGTTTCGAAGACAAAGACGAAGTGGAGCTGAACCTGACGCCGTTGATCGACTGCGTCTTTCTGCTCTTGATCTTCTTCATGGTGACCACGGTCTTCACCTCCGCCGCCGGCTTGAAGATCGAGCTGCCCGAAGCGAGCAACTGGCAGAAGATCAGAGAGACAAAGCTGTTTCTGGCCGTCGGTGAGGATGGCAAGATGGAGCTCAACGGCAAGGTCGTCACCAAGCCGTCGCTGGCCAGCATCCTGATGCAGGAGAAGAACCGCACCCGGGCCGTCACTCTGATCATCAAAGCTGACCAGAAGTCACAGCATGTGCATACCCTCGACATCATGGAGATCGCCAAGAACATCGGTATCGAGACGATCTCTCTCGCCGTCGAGCAGACCGAGAAGGACAGTTGACATGGTGCGCGACCCAGTGCAGCCCGCACCGGTCACCGTGAGGAGTCCGTCATGGCCGTAAGCAACCGATTCAGGGGTCCCGCCGCAGACGTTGATCTGGGTCGGCTTCTCAACAAGGGGCTGAAGATCACCGGGGCCTGTTTCGCCCTGGCCCTCATCGGACATCTGGCCTTCATGCTCCAGGAGATCGACTCCGGGGACGAGGAGGCGCAGCGACCCTTGACGACACGCTTCGTCCAGCGCCAGCCGCGGCTGACCAAGCCGATGGAGATGCGCAAGAAGCCGAAGCCCCGCCAGCGCAAGATGGTTCGGCAGCAGGTCAAGCTGCAGGCGCGTCAGACGAGACTGACAAACACGGCGGTGGGGGGTATCTCGTTGCGTTCCATGGCGGCCCCGCAGGTCACGCTCGACACCGGTTCCGACCTGGTATCCATCGATCTCGGCGCCCGCTCGACCGACATCGGTGTGACGACCTCCAAGGAGCCGGACAACAAGATCGACATGCGTGAGCAGTTGCTGGATCTGGATTTTCTCGACACGGGCAAGTTCCAGGCCATGGTCATCCAGGACCCGAACGACAAGCGCAACATCACCGGCTACTTCCACATCGCCCAGGCCTACTCGGCGCGCATGGTGGAAGCGAACATCGTCGGCTTCGTCCGCTCCGGTGACAGCGGCACGAGCATGCTGCAGAACCCGCACGCGGTGCAGAACCTGGTGGACTCGATGAACGAGTTCACCGACATCCAGGCCGACTTCTCCTCGCGTATGCCTCTCAGTTCGAAGGATCTGCTGGAGACGCCCTGGGTCTTCATCCCCGCCGTTCGCTTCACGCTGACGGAGGGTGAGTTGTCCAATCTCGGGAAATACCTCGAGAACGGCGGCTTCCTGCTGGCCGACGCGGGCCAGACAGTGGGTGGCAATGAAGACAGCTTCATCCGACTCATGGTGCGGGATGCCCTGGCCACCGTCGGCCGGCGCGCCAAGTTCAGGAGGCTACCGAACGATCACCCCATCTTCCACACCTTCTTCGACTTTGACGGCCCACCCCGAGCCCTGCTCGGCGGACCCGGAATCGGCGGTGACAACTCCGGTGAAGGGCGCAACAACGTCGACTACCTGATGGGTCTCGAGATCGACGAGCGGCTCGCCTGTATCATCACGTATCAGAACATCGGCACGGCCTGGGAGAATCTCGGCTACCGCAACGACAAGAGTCTGTATTCCGACAACACGCGCCACCTGCAGTTCGGGGTCAACACCATCGTCTTCGCCCTGACGCAGGAAGGCTCCATCACCAATCGTGTTATGGAGATCGTCCGCTAGTGAAAGGGCTGAAAGACATACGGTTCGCCCTGCTGCGGACGGGATGGCTGACTCTGGCTCTGGCGCAGTTCGTGCCTCTGCCCGGACAGGCGCAGTACCGCTACGGACTCTACGAAGAGCCCGCTCAGCTGAGTACGTTCGAACAGGGCTGGACGCCGCGCAGCCGCTTCCTGTTGCGGCCGAATACGGGTCTCGACTACAACAACATGGGCTGGACCCGGTACCGGGAACGGGGATCCGGTTTCGACTGGCTGGCAACATACGACCAACTCGGCGAGCCATGGCTGGCCGGTTCGGCAACCATGTTCAGCTGGACGGAAGATCGCACGAGGGCGCCTAATTACAGCAGCTCGTGGAATCGCTCAGGCAATCTGCAGGGTCGCCACAACGGCATCATCGTCGCCAAGGAGGAGTTCAGCGCCGGCGCCCTTCGCTTCATGATGGGCAGCTCGATCCGCTCGACCTTCACGTCACTGACCTTTGACAAGGCGCGCTTCAACGGGATCCGCGCCGACGCCATCATCGGGCAGAATCACGAACTGACGATCCTGAGCACGAGGTCCTCCGATCCGCGGCTGCGGATCCGACTCGTTGACATCGGCGATGTGGTCCGCGATCAGGGCACCCTGTTGACGGGCGGTCACTGGCATGGCCGTTTTCTCCAGGGGGCCATCGACTTCGGTGCAACCCTGGTCAACCATCACCGCTTTGACAGTCTGCAGGAGGACGGCAACTACTGGCGCGGTACGATTCCCAGGCAGATGAATCCCGACTCCGTCGTCGTCCGCGTCAGCGACGACAGCCGCGGTATCACCAGCGGCGCCAGCGTCTACGGCGGCTCCGCGCGAATGACACTGCGCAACGATGCCAGGGTCAATCGGGTCGTCGATGGCATCCAGCCGGTGGTCTTCGTCACCGATGGTGTGGGACGGCAGGACGGTCACTGGGTGGTCACGGGAAGTGAATACCTGGAACAGGTGGTTTCCGTACCCAACTCCGCCGTCGGCGTGAACACGACCTCCATCGTCGGCGACGATTACCAGCTGGGTATGCGGCAGGTGCACCGGGCGACGGATCTCGTCTCGGTCACGGAGCGGATCCGGCGCTCGCCGCTGTTGATCCGCCAGCGGGCGGAGGGGGACGGCTCCGGCGCGGCCCGTGGCGTGTCCTTCGACCACGGTCTGGCTACGGCCCTGAACGTGATGGGCCTCAATGGCAAGCTGTCCCTGGGTACGGCCATCATCGACTGGGAGTTTGCCCGCTCTCTGGCCTATCTGCAGTTCCCCGAGGAACAGATCGGGACACGCAGCCGCTACGCTGGCAACGCCTTCTTTGCCCGTGGCACACAGGGGTGGCGGAGCCACGTTCTCGGCGGCGAGTTCTTCAGCATCAGCCCCCGGTATCAGAGTTACGCTCTGGATGACCGGAACTTCCGGCAGGGAGAGCATGTCGCCTTCGGCAACGCCGACGTCATCGATCGCAACTTCGACGGCAATTCGTACGACTTCTACTTCAACGAGATCCAGCCGAACGTGTACAGCACGGGCAACGAAAAACGCAGCATGTCCTGGGGCCTGGTCGACGACAACGACGACGACGACCAGTTCCTCGATCAGGGTCAGAACGACGCGCCCTTCCGCATCCGGACGCAGCCGAACGAATCAGGTGTCTACCCGGGATGGGACCTGGATCAGGACGGAACCCCCGACTACAACCGGAACCGCAACAGCATCCCCGACTTTGCCGAGCCCTTCTTCAAATACGAGCAGGAAGAGCAGACGTTTTATTGGGGCGACGACTACAACCACAACGGTGTGCTCGATTACTTCGAGGACGATTCACTGCCCGACTATCCCTATTACAAGGACGAACGCGGCAACCACATCTTCGTCGACCTGGATCTACCGGTACGCGGCCTCGGCCTGCGCCTGGGGCGCATGCGGGTGGCGCAGATCGCCGGCTCGGCGAGCAGTGACGCCGATTACGTCGCCGCCCACTACCGCCGCGTGTATCCGGGCCGGGCCCGGCTGCAGTGGGAGCACGAGTTCAAACGGGTCGAAGATGACATCCCCAACCACACCTACACCTACATCCTCGACCAGAACATTGCCGACGTGGACGGACTCTATTCGTCGATCTTCGTCGAGGATCGTCTGCACATGCGGGACAGCAACCTGAACCGGGGATACGTGGGCACGCACTTACAACCCCTGCGCGGCCTGAACCTGCACAACAATCTGCGCTACGAGATCAACAGCAAGAACGCCGCCACCTTCGGTGCCGGATTGTCCCAGGAGAGCGAAACCCTCAGCACGTGGGCCCTGGTCAACAAGATCGACTACACGTGGCAGTGGCAAGGAATCAGCCTGCAACCGCGGCTGAAACACGTCTATCTGCGGCAGGACGAACAACTGGGAACCGGACCGGGCGGCCTGCCCAGTGGTCGCGATGTAACCGAGCTGGTGCCCATCCTGATGGGGGGCTTCCACCTGACGAGCCTGACGAATCTCGAACTGGGTATCGAGGGCTTTCCCTTCTTCAAGGAAAGGTTCGTCGATCGCGACAACGAGATTCGCGACTTCAAGTCCGAGACGTACCTGGCGCAGCTGAAGATGAAAGGCGTCAGCGGCGGCTTCAACATCTTCCTCGTAACCGGCATCCAGTACACCCGCAAGGAATTTGACGACAAGAGCCTGGAGTCGGGCGGCTTCGTCCGCAGCTTCTTCCAGATCTTCGTCGGCGAGCAGATCCTTGCGGCGGCCCAGTAGGACAGAACGGAGAGATATCGCATGAGGTCACGTGTTTGGGCGGCGCTCCTGATGCCAGCCATCCTGCTGATGGGATGCATCGGCGGCACCTTGCAGGGATTCCTGCCCCCCGTCTACGAGTACACATCGCTGCTCGTCCCCAACGCCGACGGTGATGCCGCCTACGCGGTCAACGCCGACGGTTCGATCACCTTCGACGAGGAGGGCCTGCGCATCACGGTGCGCAACCTGTCCGACAACGAACTGAACGAACGCTACTCGGATGTGTCGTATCAGGATCGCTTCTCGGCCAATCCCTTCACCTACGGCAACTGGCGGGATCCGTCACTGGGCTATACCCCCAGCCGGTTCACCGTGTTCGAGGTGGAGGTCTTCAATCCCGTGCTGCCAAAAGTCGAGTTGCCGCCCAACGGCGTCGTGCTGCGTACGGGACAGGGCGAGTACCTGCAGTTTTTCGGCATCAATCGGGAAGACTCGGAAAACAGCCTGGAGGATTACTACACGCTGACCCGCGGTCCCGGAGGCAACGAGCAGTATCGATTTGATCAACGGATGGGAATTATCCGAGAGGAGCTCTACCGGGGCGACCAGCAGGTGTTCAAGGGAGACGACTACAGCGGCTTCATCGTCTTCGAGTCGCTCCATCCGGACGTGACGACCATCGAGCTGCTCGTCACCGACCTCGCCCTGCAGTTTGACGAGTCAAACAACCCCAGTAAGACGACGGATCTCACATTCCGCTTCGACCGCCGCATCGACAAGCGCCGGCTGGAGGGCGAAGAAGAACGAGCCGCCCGCCAGCGCACCTGGGTGCTGCCAGCGACGGCGCAGAGATAGGTTCAGAAATTGTTTGACAATCATCCACAAGGCCGTATTTTTACGCTTCTATTCCCCTAGAGGAGGAAACTCATGAGGAACAAACTGCTCGGGGCGGCCATGCTCGCCCTCACCCCTGCGGTGGTCTTCGCGCAGAGCGAGATCGCCGTAGAGAACACCGGCAACGTCGAACGTCCCATGGCCGAAGGCCAGGTCGTGGCCGACGTGAACTACGTGCACACGGTCCTGTGGACGGACGGTTCTGCCGGCAGTTACGATGTGTACGTGTCGGAGGCCGCGATCACAGATGTGGGCGCCGCCAACGTCTATCGCATCGGCACCGGGGTTCCCGTCGGCCAGCAGGCCTACGAGTATCCCATCCAGACCCCCTTCGCCGACCAGGTCGGTGACGTGGACCTGTTCTACGCCGTCACCGCCGGCGGCTCCAGCGCCGTCGAGGCCGGTGTCAACGCCACGACCTCCGGCACCTCGGGTTCGCGTGAATGGTCACAGCCCTTCTACTGGTTCCTCGATGCTCCGTTCATCGATGGGTCCCTCAGTGAGTGGGCCTTCGATTTCGTCGAGGTCAGTCCTGAGAACCCGGACAACTTCTTCGGCGGCGAGATCGACAACGCCGACGACTTCTCCGGTCGCATGGCCATGGGTGTCGACGAGGACAACGTCTACTTCGCCACGTCCGTCACCGATGACGCGCTGATCAACGTCAACGAGACCGGTTCTGGTGATGTCTGGCAGGGCGACGCCGTCGAGATGTACATCGGCTACTACGACATGCGTCCGAGCGACCTGCGTCACCCGGCCAGCCAGTTCGGCAACGAGAGTGATCCACATCTGGCCGAGCCGGATTGGCAGCTGGTGATCGCCGCCAACGCCTTCGACAACTCGCAGCGCAGTCACTCCTACGATGGCAGCGCCGCCGATGAGGCAGGTGTTCCCAATCGTCCCCTCGGAGATGCCGGTCTCGAAGTGCTGACCGTCGACCTGGGCGACGGCGACTGGGCCATCGAGGCCGGTCTGCCGCACGTGGGTATGCAGTTCGATCCCTCGCTGGTGGGTGTCTTTACGCCGCAGATCGGTATGATCAATCCCGTCACGTACGTGCTCAATGACGGCGACGATCCCTCCGGTGGTCGTCAGGGCCAGCTCTTCTGGGCCTCAGACGAGAGCGCCAACAACGCCTGGAATACACCGGCGTCGTGGCAGAAGCACCACACGATCTACGATCCGCGTGTCTTCGGTCTCGGAGCACCTCCGACCGCCGTCGAAGCTTCGACGTGGGGTCAGATCAAGGCCGGCGTGGCTCGCTAGCTGAGCCTCTGCCCGACCAACGCTGTAGCATTCAAGCCCCCGCCGAATCCTGATTCGGCGGGGGCTTCTGCGTCCCTTCCCATGCTGATCCTTCTCACCCTCCTCTTCCTGCTCCCGGCCGGGCTCCGGGCCGAGTCCCCCGCGGCACGGGCGGACAGTCTGTACCAGGCATCACAGGTCCACCTGCGCGGCCGTCGCATGCAGGCAGCTGAGCGAGATCTCAACCAGGCCCTGAGTCTGGACAGCACGCACTACGCTACCCGCATCGCCCTCAGCCGCGTGCATCACCAGTTCCGCCGCTTCACCTCAGCCGAGGCCCTGCTCGTCGGGACCATGGCCATGTACCCGCGCCGGATCGAGGCGTTCTTCGAATACGCCCAGGTGCGCTCGGCCATGGGTGATCGCTCCGGTGCGATCGAGTCTCTGCGGCAGGTGATCGACCTGGAACCGAAAACCCAGGCGGCGTACACCGGGCTGGCGCAACAGCTGGTGGTCCCGGGTCGGCAGATGGACCTGGACGCCGCCGCACAGGCTCTGGATCGCGCTCTGACACTCGATGCGGACGACCATCAGGCCATGTTTCTACGCGGCCAGGTCGCCATGTATCTCGGCGACTGGCCGGGGGCGCGGGGCCTCTTCGCTGAACTGCTGCGCCAGCGGCCCGACCACTACGCCACCAGCTATCAGCTCGGGCACCTCCACTACCGACTGGCAGAATACGCAGAGTCAGTCAGGGTCTTCACACGGATGGCGGAGGTGAATCCCAGAAGTCAGCTGGCGAAATGGAACCTGTGGCTGGCGGCTCAACAGCTGGGAGCCTATCCCGCCGCCGTCGACTCCTCCCTGTGGATACATCCCGTGGGTGGACCTCCCGTCTCCACCCGCTCGCTGGCTCTGCGCGAGGTAGCTGCCAGCTACGGCGTCGGCGCCGTCGATGCCGGATACGGCAGCGCCTGGCTGGACGCCGAGGGGGATGGTGATCTCGACCTGTTCGCTCTCGGGCGGTTCGGCGGTACAGCCTTCTACGAGAACTCATCGGGACCTGCGGGACAGAGGTTCACGGATCGCGCACCGGAACTGGGTCTGTCCGGCCTGTCCGGCATCGGCGCCCTGACGGCCGACTACGACAACGATGGTGACGGCGATCTGTTCATCACCAGGGATGGCTGGTACGGGTCGGCGCCGAACGTGTTGCTGCGCAACGACGGCGCCGACAGCTCGGGCTGGCTGCGCTTCGAGGATGTTGCCGAGCAGGCCGGCGTGGCCGGTGACGGCTCCAGCCTGAGTGCCGTCTGGGGTGACCTCGACAACGACGGTCATCTCGACCTGATCGTCGCCAATGGCGTCGACGGTGACGGCTCGGCGAATCGCGTGTATCTGGCCGATGGTCAGGGGGGCTTCCTCGACGAGACGAAGGCCTCCGGTATCGTGCCAGGCCGTACCGTGGGCAGCACGCTGGGTGATTATGACAACGATGGCGATCTCGATCTGTACCTGGCCAATGCTAACACGCTGAACGCTTTCTATCGAAACGACTCAAACCACAAGGCTGTACAGTTCACCGACGTCACCAGCGAAACACACACGCAGACGCCTCTGGGTGCCCACTTCACGTTCTTTCTCGACTACGACAACGACGGTCGGCTGGATCTGTTCTGCAGCGAGATGAGCGATCTGACGACAGCCGTCGTCAGTCGCCTGCATGGCAGAACGCAACGGGATCGGAATCGGCCCGCCCTGTACTGGAATCGCGGCGATGGCAGCTTCGAGGACAGGACCTATCAAGCCGGCCTCGGTCAATCCTGGGGAACGTCCGGCGCCAACTTCGGTGACATCAACGGGGATGGATACGTCGATATCTACCTGGCCAACGGCGGTGTGGAAATAACCCGGCTGGAACCGGATGCCCTGCTGCTCAATCTCGGTGATGGGCGCTTCGCCGATGTGGCGCCGACCATCGACTGGATGCAGCTGGCCAGGGGTCACGGCGTCACCTTCGCTGACATTGACGGCAACGGCAGTCAGGAGATCTATGTTCCGGTAGGTGGGGCCTATCCCGGTGACATCGGTCCGAACCGGTTGCTGCGCAACGATGCTGAGGGGATAAACTGGTTGACCGTGAGACTGCGAGGTGTCGACAGCAACCGGGATGGCATCGGTGCCCGAGTGCGCGCGGTTGTCGAAGGCAGGGCGCGATACGCCGTGGTTGCCAGCGGCGGTGGCTTCGGCTCGAGCAACAGCCTGCAGATCGAGCTCGGCCTCGGAGGGGCGACGGCGGTCGATACCCTCGAGGTGCGCTGGCCGGCCGGCACGATCGATCTGCGTACCAATCTGGCGGCCGGATCGGTGGTGGAGTTGGTGGAAGGCGACGTCCCGTGATACGAGGCCGCCGGACGACGTGGATGACCGCCCTCATCCTGTGGCTGACGGCGGCGGCTCCCTCGGGTGCCCAGCCTGAGACCACGACCACCGTGGTCTACACCGAGGTCGCCCGGCAGCAGGGCCTGGACTTCACCCACACCCACGGCGGCAGTGGTACTCTGTTCTACGTCGAAACCGTTGGCTCAGGAGGCGGATTTATCGACCACGACAGCGACGGGGATCTCGACATCTATCTGATCAATGGCTCCCCTCTGCCGGGGACGCCGCCCGGGCCTGCTCCCGTGAACAAGCTTTTCCGCAACAGTTCCGGTCACTTCGAGGATGTCACCACCATCACCGGTATCGGCGACACGAGTTACGGCATGGGTCTGGCCGTCGCCGACTATGACAACGATGGTGACAGCGATCTGTACGTCACCAACTTCGGGGTCAACCGGCTGTTCCGGAACGAGTCCGGCGTGTTCCACGAGGCCACAAGCGCCGCGGGCGTCGGCGATTCGCTCTGGGGAACCAGCGCCGCCTGGCTCGACTACGACAATGACGGCCAACTCGATCTTTACGTGACCAACTACATCGACTGGCACCTGTCAGACCACGAGGACTGTTTCGATCGCGGTCACCTCGTCTACTGCGACCCCGGCCGGTACGACGCCGTCGTCGACCGGTTGTATCACAACGACGGCGAAGGGCGTTTCGCCGAGGTGGCGGATCTGGCGCTCGGCTCCCCGCCGCCTCTCGGCAAGGGTCTGGGTGTGGCCACAGCCGATATCGACAGCGATGGCGATCTGGAGATCTATGTCGCCAATGACGAGACGCCGAACCACCTGTACATCAACGAGGGGGGCAGCTATCGCGAGTCAGCCCTGATCGCCGGTGTCAGCCACAACGGCGGCGGCGAGGTCGAAGCCGGCATGGGTGTGGACTTTTCCGACTTCGACGGTGATGGCCGCGCCGATCTCTTCGTCACCAACTTCTCCTATGAGACGTACACCCTCTATCGTGGCCTTGAGCAAGGCTTCTTTCAGGACGTGACCGCTGGCGCCGGACTCGTCAGCGCGTCGTTGTTGCCTCTGGGCTTCGGCACCCGCTTCATCGATTTCGACAACGACGGAGATGTGGACATCTACTGCGCCAATGGTCACGTGATGCACAACATCGGCGATATCGAGCGAAGTCTCTCGTATGCCATGGCCAACCAACTGCTGCGCAACGATGCCGGACTTTTCGTCGACATCTCCGCCCGGGCCGGCGAAGACACAAGGCAACAGGGTGTCAGCCGGGGACTCGCCTCCGCCGACTACGACGATGATGGCGACATCGATCTGCTGGTGACCAACAACAACGGACCCGTATCCCTGCTGCGGAACGACGGCGGCAACCACAACCACTGGCTGTCCATCCGGCTGCACGGAGAGGCCGCCAACCGCGACGGCATCGGCACCCGTGTGGAGCTGTGGTCGGCGGGCCGGCGCATGGTGCGCGAGCGTTCCTCCGGAGGCAGCTACCTGGCCAGTCACGATCCCCGTGTCCACTTCGGTCTGGGTTCCGAGGGGGTCGATTCGCTGCGGGTCCACTGGCCCGGCGGCGGGTCGACTGTCGTCCGCACGCCGTCATCGGACCAGACGCTTCTGGTGAGGCAGCCGTGACCCGCGTCGCCGACATCACGATCTTCGGCCGGTTGGCCGCTCTGGCGACATGCCTTCTGGCCTGTGGCTCTATCGACGAGCACCTGGCGGATCTTGACTCGCCCGATCCGGGGGTACGACAGTCGGCGGCGTACCGGCTGTTGCTCAAGGGTAAAGCCGCGGCTCCGGCGCTGATCGCGGTGGTGGATTCCGGCTCCGGCTACAACAGCCAGAACGTGGCCCCTGTCCACTTCGGCTTGCCGGGGGCCGGCCTCGTTGATGTCGAGGTAGTTTTTCCGGCTGGGGGAAGGCGAGACGCGGTCCGCGAGACCGGAGTGGATCCGGCCTCGACGGTCGGACGGCCCGTCACGATCCGCACGGGTCGATAATACGATGAGCGGCGCCAATGGGAACCAACTGCGACC
>PBSR01000227.1 GCA_002726335.1 Gemmatimonadaceae bacterium | reverse complement strand
TCGCGGCGGCTCCCGTGCTGGCCCTGGTACTGGCCGCGGCCGTCATCGTGGTCGTCGACGCGGTTGTCGGGCCCCTCGGTTTCTTCGCTGGCTTTCGTGCGTGTCTGATCGTGCGCGTGCTGGCGATTCAGTTCCTGAGCACCATGTCGCTGGCCGAGCTCGGCACTGGACTGCTGAATGCCCTGCTCGCGGCCGGCGAGCGGCGCTTTCGAGAGATTGTCCTGGAGGTCGATGGGTCGCATGAGGCAAGTCCTTCTGCCGTAGTAACATAAACCAGGGCAGAAATGTCAACGACGATTGCGCAAGATCCAGTAGATGATGCCACCAATGCCGAGCAGAAAGAGCGCATTCCACTCGAACAGATAGATCGCTGCCGCCGCGAAGATCGCGGCCATGATACGCTGTTCCCGTGGGTTCATGAAGATCTCCCGGAGGCTGGATCGAGGCAGGCATACATCCCGATGTTGTTAAGTATCCGATGTCAGTAGCCCCGGGGGCAAGGGACAGGAATCGACGAAGATGAGAATCACTCACGCGGATCTCGATATTCAGCGCGAGCCCTTCGCCAGGCCCTTCGCTTTCAAGGGCTCCGCCTTCCACGAGAAGTGGAATCTCGTGGTGCGTCTGCGGGACGATGCCGGCACAGAAGCCTGTGGGATCGGCGGCCTGGCCGTCCTCTGGTCCGACGCCCGGGTCTTCGCCTCTCATACCGAAACCGGGGGCAATGCCCTCATGGTGGCAACCCTCGAGAGGGCCCTGCAGGCGTCGTTGTCGACGGACTGGGAACGTCCTCCAGACCTGCTGGCAGCCGTCAGAAAAGAGGCCGAACAGTTCGCCCGAGTGGCCACGGGTCGAGGCGTCGATCTGCAGTCGACCTTCGTTCTCAACGCCCTGGTCGCGCTCGACAACGCCGCCTGGGTTCTGTGGGCGAGACGGAGGGACGTGACCGACTTCGAAGGTTGGATTCCCGCCGCCGCGGCAAGTGCCCTGGGGCATCGTCAGAGCCGCGTGGCGCTGACGCCGGCAGTGGGCTACAACATGCCGGATGCTCAGGTCGGGGAGCTCCTGCAGGAGGGGGCGGGTGTGCTCAAGCTCAAGATCGGCTACCCGGGTCTGGAGGAGGAGATGGTCGCCGGCGACTGCCGCAACCTGCAGCGGCTGCAACCACTCCTGCGGGGGGTAAGAACGCCTCTGACCGACAGTGGCGACGTGGCACTATATCTGGATGCCAACGGTCGCTATCGCTCGAAGGCCGCACTACGGAGGGTTCTGGACGAAGCCGACCGTGTGGGCCTGCTCGACCGGATTGTCGTGCTCGAGGAACCCTTTGCTCCCGATGTGGAGGAGTCCGTCGGTGACCTCGGCGTCCTCGTGGCCGCCGACGAGAGTCTGCACGACCCGGCCGATGTGGCCGGCCGACGTCAAGCCGGGTACGGCGCCATCGCCGTAAAGCCGGCGGGCAAGACGCTGTCGGTGGCCTTCGACATGCTCGAGGCGGCGACCGCTCAGGAGATGGTTGCCTTCGTCGCCGACAACGCCTGTGTGCCTGTGCTGGTGGAATGGAACAAGAACATCGCGGCGAGACTGCCGGCTTTTCCCGGTGTGCGCGGAGGCATGATGGAGTCGAACGGGGCGGAGAACTACGGCGGTTGGGAGCAGATGCTGGCCGAACACCCGAGGGCGGGGGCGCCGTGGCTGGCAGCCCGGAACGGGGTCTACGAACTCGACGACGACTACTTCGTGGCCGCCGGCGGCATCCTCGATGAGCCGGAGGCGTATCTCAAAGAACTGCGACGACGCTCACCGACAGGTTAGGCCTTCAGACCGCGACCATGTCCTGAAGATCCTGGCGGAATACCCAGGTGTCGTCGCGAACGTAGTGTGTGGCGAAAGCCAGCCGGGGTCGGTCGGTGGTCTGGTTGGCGTAGGAGCCGTGTACGGTGAGGCTCGAGAAGAACACTCCGCCGCCCTTGGGCACGGCAAGCATGTCGAGATCATCACGGGTATAGGCGTGGAGGTCATGGGACTGCATCGTTTCCGTCCACTGTTTGCCGCTGCGGTCGCTCATGGGGTAGTCATTCACCCACTTGGCATGCTGGTCTGACTCCCGGACCTCGTCGGTCTCGAGCAGTCCCTGCATGTGACTGCCGGGAGCGACGCACAGGCCGCCGTTGTCACCCCCGGTGTCACCAAAGGCGATCCAGCAGGCTGTCAGCGTGTTTGGCTCGTTGCGGATATAGTGAGTATCCTGATGCAGGGCCACGCCGGTGCCGCCGCCGGGTTTCTTCGCCATGTACATGCTCTGTACGATGACCGGCGTACCGTTCATCAGCTGGCGAACTTTGGCGACGACCTGCGGGTGGCGGGCGACGGCGCCCCAGGCATCATCGGTACGATGGTTCTGCAATCCCCGAGGGCCGTCACCGTCGTGACTGGCTTCATGCTCGAGAAAGGCGTCTATATCCGTGGCGGGCAGCAGGTCGGGTACCAGGATGTAGCCATCCCGCCGATAGCGCGCCAGTTCATCGGCGTCGAGAGCGCGAGCTGTGGTGGCGACAGAGTCTGTCGCAGCAGTGTCAGTCATGGAAGCGAAGATACAAAGGGACGGGAACGTGAGCGAACGGAAGCGGCCTGAGAGAGCCGCCTACTACATGGGCATCGCCCTGGCGGTGCGGGCGCGGGCTGATTGTCTGGGCAATCGTGTCGGGGCCATCCTCGTGCTCGAGGATCGCATCATCTCCACAGGCTACAATGGCACGCCGGCGAACATGACGAACTGTACGGACGGCGGATGCCCGCGCTGCGCCGATCGAGAACGGTACACGTCGGGTCGGGCGTACGATATCTGCATCTGTGTGCACGCGGAGCAGAACGCACTGCTGGCGGCGGCCCGTTTCGGCATCGCCACGGAGGGTACGACGCTCTATTCCACGATGCGCCCGTGCTTCGGCTGTACGAAAGAGCTGCTGCAGGCCAACGTGTCCGCCGTTCACTATCTGCATGACTGGCAGTACCCCGACGGTGAAATGCAACAGACCTACGAATACCTTCAATCGCAGTTCAGCGGTGGCGTTCAGGCCGTCGATCTGGCCGACGACGATGCCGCCTGGGCGGTGTCCCGCAAGCGGGAACAGGGCAGCTGATGCGACGCCTCGTCGTCATCCTCTGCTTCATCTGCTGCTCTACCGCACACCCTTCGGTGGCGACGGAAGTGCCCCTGCCGCTGCACCCCGTGACCATCGACGGCGATCTGCATGAATGGGGGAATGCGGCTTGGATCGGGGTTGAACCGGCAGGGGACGGTATCGGCCTGCGGGGCGTATTCCAGGACGGTGACGATCACGACGCCGTCGTTCTCGTGCAGTGGGATGCCGAGGCTCTCTACGTTGCGGCGGCCGTGACGGATGACACTCTCGACGCCGGGCAGGTGTCTCCCGACCAGCGGGAGTGGCAGGGATCAGGGGGACAACGCAAGGACCGCGTGTTCTATTACGACCACATGAAGGTTTTCCTCCGGGAGCCCGGCGTCAGCGCCGGATACAATCTGTGGTTTGCCCCGCGAACAGGGGACGGAGAGCTCTACTGGTGGGGAGGGCGTCAGCGGCAACCCGAGATGGTGCGTCCACCGATACGTGTCGCCGCCCTCAGTCGCGGTGAGGTACGAACCTTTGAGATGGCCATTCCCTGGGACTGGATGGAGGCCTATCCGCAGCCGGGCGACCGCTTTGACGCCATGTTCCTGTTCACCGACTCCGACCGGCCAGGGGAGGATGTGGCCATCAAGATTTCCCGCGAGGAGGACCGTTGGATCTGGTGGCAGGGCAAACTGGAGCTGACCGGTCAACCCCAGGAGTTGAGACCGCGCCCCGAACCTGAACCGACGAGACGGGAAGAACCCGCCCCGGAGGCCGGGCCTTCCCTGGATCCACGGATCACCGAGGCCATCGCCCGCGCCAGAGACGCCGAGGCCGCTGAAGAGGCCCGGGCAGAAAGCACCGCGGCCGTTGCCAGGCAGGCAGCCGCCTCCGTGGCACGCCCTACGGCGACAGGGGCCGCCGTCACATCGACGGGGCGGGAGACCCCCTCCGAGGAAGGTGAGGTCGCCTCCTCGGCGGCGAGATCGACCACCGGATCCTTGCGGGCGCGGCTGAACCGGAAGCTGCTGGCACGCCGCGAAGGGGTGCGGGCGCCCGAGTACTTGCGTGCCCTCGAACGCGATCCGGATCTGTCAGATGCTCAGATCGACACGTTCTACGCCGTGATTCACCGACAGCTGAGCCGGGTTGTCGAGCAGCGGATCACGAGCCGGGTCGACTTCTTCGTCGTCGACATGGCGACGGCGGCAGGGTGTCGGCGGGACCAGTCGCGCAAGTATCTGGTCGATTTATTAGGGAGGCTCTCCGGGGCTCACGACGAGGACGCCAGCCGCTGGATCACCGCGGCGGCGACGGTGGCGGGGGTCGAGGATGCGGCGGCGTCTGCTTTCGTCCGCGAGATCGCCCACCGCGCCGGTGCCGTGTTCGCCGAGCGGGGCATCACGACGTCCGCTGAGCTGATCAAGCGCGGTCGCAAGGAGAGCGGGCTCGAGGAGGACGGGTCATACGCCCTCATCGGCGCTCTGCTGGGACTCTCGCCGTAGAGCTCCGTTCCAGTTCGCCAGATTGCGCTGGATTTCCTTCTTTTTGATGCCATGAAGGAGCTCGGCGAAATAAGGCGTCAATTCAAGGCGCTCGATGATGAACTGCACGCCATCGTCGATGCCGTTCCCGATATCATCTACCGGGTCGACGCAGAAGGATGAATTCTCTTCATCAATGAGGCCGTGCGCGAGTATGGCCTCGACCCGGCCGAGCTGATCGGCACCAGTCTTTTCGATCTGATCCATCCCGAGGATCGCGAAAGGGCACGCCACCGCGTCGACGATCGCCGTACCGGCGAACGCAGCACACGGTCCTTCGAGCTGCGTCTCGTTTTCGCTGACAACAAGAGCATGCCCTTCGAATGGAATGAGTCGGATACCACCCGGCCCCTGGTGCAGATCGATGCCGAGGGTGTGTACTCCTCCGACCGACCAAGCTCGGCGGATTTCCTCTACACCCAGGGCGTGGCGCGGAATATCAGTGCGCGGCAGGCGGAGGAATCCTCGCTGGAGGACATGCGGCGCGAGATGACCCGGCGGATGGGCGCGCACGCAATGCAGATCCGTGCCGCCTATCGGCAGCTGCAGGTGCAACTCGAGGAGCGCGAACGCCACGAGGCCGAAACTGAGACCATACAGCGGATCCGGGACGAGATCTGGCGTATGGTCGAACCGGAACAGGTGGACGAAGTACTCCGCGCTATCGGTGGCAGTCTTCGCGATCTGGGCGTCAACTTCCACGGCATCAGCATCAACCATGTGGACGAGAGTACCGGCCAGGTCGGTTTCTACTCCTTCGAGGACGACCGCGGCGGGTGGTCGGTTTCGGAGGATGCAGGGGAGAACCTGCGGGTCATGGAGTTCATGAAGGCGGGCGTCCCTGCGTATCGGCCGGATCTGCACATCGACGACCCCTGGGGCGAGCTCGAACTGATCGAGGCCGGTTGGGGACCGCCCATCCGATCCGTCATCGACGTACCCTTTGAGTCGGGCACGTTCGCCATCAACAGTCGTGAAGCCGACGCCTTTCCCGAGCGCGAGCAGGCACTGCTGAGCCGGATGACGGGCCTCCTTCAGGAGGGGTTCCACCGGGTACGCGACCTGCAGGCTCTGCGAGAGCGCTCGCGTGAGGCTGAGCGTCTGGCCGCCGAACGGCAGGATGCCCTGAGGAAAGAGGTCGTGCTGAGCCGTGCGCGCGACCAGATCCTTTCAATGCACAGCTTGCGGGACGGGCCGCAGCACAGAGACATGATGGCCGCACTGCGTGATCTGGGTGTGCCGGTGGACGGATTGTCCGTACAGTTTCCTGCCAGTACACCCGGTCACTACGACACCTACTACACCTCTGATTTTCCCGTGCCGGCAGAAAGCCTGCCACTCGACGACTATCCGTGGGTCCGGCAGGTGTGGGAGACGGGAAGGTCGGTCGTCGTGGGGCCCGAGCAGCTCAGAGATTCGGCGTTTGAAGACTGGGAGACGTATTGCCTCGTGGAGGCGCCGTTGCCTGGTGGCGGCTCACTGGGTGTCAGTCGCCAGGATGGTGGCACCTTCACCGACGACATGATCCAGACCGTGGAGTCTTTTGCCGGTGTCGTCGCCGCGGGCTTCCAACGGCTGCGGGACTTCGGGCGTCTCGAGGAGAGCGAGGAGCGATACCGGCACATGCTGGAGAATCTACCCCTTGCTGTCGTTTACTCGCTGCTGGACGGGACGATTCTCTACTCGAATCCGATGGCCCGGACCATGTACGGATACACCGAAGAAGAATGGAAGGGAGTCACCGGCGAGCAGCTCTACGTCAATCCACAGGACCGGGCGGAGTTGATGCGGACGGTACAGGGGCAACAGCATACCGAGTTCGGTTATGCCATGCGTCACAAGAGCGGACGTGAGATCTGGGTACGGGGTCTGTTGACCCTCGTGGCGAATCCGGCAACCGGTCGCCAGGAGATTCACGGGTTTACCGAGGATGTTACCGAACGCAAGGAGATGGAAGCGCAAAACGCGTTGCTGGAAGAGCAGCTGCGCCAGTCGCAGAAAATGGAGGCAGTGGGCCAGTTGACGGCAGGCATCGCCCACAACTTCAACAACATGCTGCAGGGCATCTCCGGGAACCTGCAGCTGGCCATCCTCGATGCCGAGGGCGAGATGGGGCACCGGCTCGCCGACGCTGACCGGGTGACGCACCGGGCGGCGGACATGATTCGCCAGTTGATGGTGTTTGCCCGTCAGGGAATCAAGCCCGCCATACGGAGTGTCCAGCTGAGACCTATCGTGCAGAACACGATCGAGATCTGCCGTCGCACCTTCGATCGCAAGATCGCCATCGAGACCGATCTCGAGGAAGAGATTCACGTCGTCGGCGATCCCGGTCTGCTGCAGCAGGTGCTCCTCAACATACTGATCAACTCCCGTGATGCCGTGTACGACGGCGGGACAGAGTCGCCCCTCATCCGCCTGCGGGCCGAGATCGTACACGTTTCGGGCGAGGAGGCATCGGACCACCTCGACGCGACCGAAGGACCTCACGTGGAGGTCCAGATCCGTGACAACGGCATCGGCATGGATAGCGAGACCCAGCGGCACATCTTCGAGCCCTTCTTCACCACCAAGCCCGTCGATCGAGGCACCGGCCTCGGTCTGGCGACCGTGTAGGGGATCGTCAGCCAGCACGAGGGCTGGATGACGTGTGAGAGTGAGCCTGAAGTCGGCACCACATTCCGCATCTACCTGCCTGTCGGCCGCGCCCAGGACAGTGCCGACGAGACAGCCGTCACCAGGCCGACCGGCCCAGGCGCTCAGAAGGCTCTTCTGATCATCGATGACGAGGAGATCGTGCGGGTGACGACGAGCCGGCTTCTCGAAGTACAGGGCTATCGTGTCCTGGTCGCCGACAGTGGCGCTGCCGGCATCGAGATCGTCTCCAGCCAGGAGCCGATCGACCTGGTCCTGCTCGACATGTCCATGCCTGCCATGTCAGGGCAGGAGGTGCTGATCGAGATGCGCCGGCTGCGACCTGAGATCAAGGTCGTCATCTTCACCGGGTATACCACAGCGGACGAAGAGGTGTCGGGGGCCGACGGCGTGGTGCAGAAGCCGGTCACCATGCGGGAGCTGTTGACACGTATCGAGCAGATCCTCGACCCGGATTGATCTGTCGCACCGAAACAGTGCTGGCCGAGTACTGTGAGTCCGGCGCCCATACGGGTGCCCTGCTGTCGATGTCGCTCTCAGGCCGGTTGGTGCAGTGGTCGTCCGGGGAGATGCGTCCCGGCGTACCGATGACCCCGGATGTCGTGATCCCCTGGCTGTCGGCCGGCAAGCTACTCACGGCAACGGCCGTGGCTCAACTCTGGGAGCAGGGAAAACTCGGATTGGACGACACCGTGGTGAGATGGGTGCCGGCATTCGCGGACCGGGGCAAGGAAAGCATCACGCTGCGGCACGTGCTGACCCACACCGGCGGGTTCCGCTCCATGTTCGACCTGGACGGACGGGCCGACTCATCCCAGGATGCGGTGCAGCGGATCTGCGCCAGTCGTCTCGAGCGAGACTGGGTACCGGGCCGTCGCGCCGCGTACCAGGCGCGTTCCGGGTGGCAGATTCTCGGAGAGGTGGTGCGCCAGGTTTCCGGGGTTGCTCCGGAAGAGTACGTGACCGAACACGTGCTCCGTCCCGCGGGGATGGCACAGACCTGGTTGTGGGCTTCTGCAGACGTGGCCGACACCCTCGGCGATCGTCTGGCGCCTCTGTTCGACACCACAGGTTCGGAGCCGATTCCGGCAGGGGAGACAGGGGCGTCATACTGCTCTCCCGGAGCTGGCGCCTGCGGCACGGTTGACGATCTGCGGCGGTTCTACGAAATGCTGCTGGCTGGTGGCATGGGTCCCGACGGTGACCGCGTGCTGCAGCCGGCGACGGTGGCGGCCATGGTCCAGCGGCACAGGGAGGGACTGATGGACGAGTCTTTCCGCCACGTCATCGACTGGGGGCTGGGCTTCGTGCTGGACTCCAACCAACATGGCGCTGACACGGTGCCCTACGGCTATGGCCGACACTGTTCACACCGTACCTTCGGACACGGGGGAAGTCAGTGCTGCACCGGGTTTGCCGATCCGGAACACGGACTGGCGGTCGCCATGATCGTCAACGGACGCCCTGGCGAGGCAGCCCACGGGGAGCGTTTCCGCCGTGCACTGAGCGCGTTGTACGAGGATCTGGGACTCAGATAGAGGACGGCAATCGAGACCATGGTGGGAGAGACAGCATGAAGGCGTCGGACCTGTTCGTGAAGGCCCTGGAGGCGGAAGGAGTCGAGTACATCTTCGGCATCCCCGGGGAGGAGAACCTGGATGTACTCAATTCGCTGCAGGGCTCGAAGATCCAGCTGGTGCTGACCCGCCACGAGCAGGCTGCCGGGTTCATGGCCGCCACGTATGGCCGTCTCACGGGCAAAGCCGGGGTCTGCATGTCGACGCTGGGACCGGGGGCGACCAACCTGGTGACCCCTGCGGGGTACGCGCAGCTGGGGGCCATGCCCATGCTGATGATCACCGGCCAGAAGCCGATCAAGACCAGCAAGCAGGGCCGTTTCCAGATCATCGACGTGGTAGAGATGATGAAGCCGTTGTCCAAGTACACCCACCAGATCGTCAGCGGCGAGAATATCCCGTCCCGCATACGCGAGGCCTTCCGCCTGGCAGAAGAGGAACGCCCGGGTGCGGTACATCTCGAACTGCCCGAAGACATCGCAGCTGAGCAGGTTGAGGACACGCGGCTATTCCCGAAGGACCGTGTACGTCGGCCCGTGGCCGAAGACAAGGCGGTGTTTCGTGCCGTGGAGAAGATCGAGAGGGCCGAGAGGCCGCTGCTGCTGGTGGGGGCTGCCGCCAACCGCAAGCGCACGTCACGCATGCTGGAGCTGTTTGTCGAAAAGACGGGGATCCCCTTCTTCAGCACGCAGATGGGCAAGGGCGTACTGGATGAGCGGCACCCCCTCTTCCTGGGCAACGCGGCGCTATCGGCCAACGACACGCTGCACTGTGCTGTGGCGCGGGCGGACCTGGTCATCAACGTCGGGCACGATGTCGTCGAGAAGCCGCCCTTCTTCATGGAACACGGAGGGTTCGAAGTCGTACACATCAACTTCTCCTCCGCCGAGGTCGATCCCGTCTACTTCCCGCAGCTTGAGGTGCTCGGTGACATTGGCAACAGCATGTGGCAGATTGCGGAGAAGATCGAGCCACAGGATGCGTGGGACTTCGACTACTACCTGCGAGTCAGGGAGTGGGTGAACGAGGTGGCCCGTGAAGGCGAGCAGGACCCTGGCTTTCCCATCAAGCCGCAGTGCCTGGTGCGCTGTGTGCGCGAGGTCATGCCGGACTCAGGCGTCATCTGCCTCGACAACGGTGTCTACAAGATCTGGTTCGCCCTCAACTACCCTGCCCATGCACCGAACACGGTGCTGCTCGACAACGCCCTGGCGACGATGGGAGCCGGACTGCCGTCGGCCATGGCGGCGCATCTCGTCCACCCGAAAGAGAAGGTCATGGCCATCTGCGGCGATGGCGGTTTCATGATGAACTCGCAGGAACTGGAGACGGCGGTGCGGTTCGGTATGAACATCGTCGTGTTGATTCTGCGCGATGACGCCTACGGCATGATCAAGTGGAAACAGGCGGGTATGGGCTTCAACGATTTCGGTCTCGACTACGGCAATCCGGATTTCGTGCGCTACGCCGAGGCGTACGGGGCTCACGGTCATCGGGTGGAGAGCACCGAGGACCTGGTGCCGACACTGCAGCACTGCCTGGAGACGACCGGAGTGCACGTGGTGGAAGTGCCGGTGGATTACTCGGGCAACGGCAAGCTGCTCGACAACGAGCTGGTGTGTCCGCTGTAAATGGCGCGGATCCACGTCGCCGGCAACACCGTGCTAGACATCGTAGCCCACGGTGGGCCTCTCACCGAAGCCGGGGCGGACGGTTGGGGGGCGAACGTGCAGCTCCTCGACGAGCCGGTCACAGTGACACTTGGCGGGTGTGGCGCCGCGCCCGCGTACCTGCTGTCGCGGCTGGGGCATTCGGTGACGCTGTCGACGAATCTTGGCGACGATTCATTCGGCATGCTGCTCGCCGGCTGGTTGCGGCAGGCAGGTGTCGTGCTCGACCCGGAGCCTGCCGCCGGGACCGCGTCGGCGACGCACGTGATCCATGTCAGTGGCAGCGAGCGTCAGTCATCCTACTACCGGGGTGGTCCCGTGGACTGGGCCGCCGGTTCGCCACTTGGGTCGTCGGACTGGTATGTGGCCTCCGGATACGGTGCCGTCGGTGCCGATGACCTGCGCCGGTTGACCGAAGTATGTGTGAGATTGCGGGATTCCGGCATCCGGGTGTTGTTTGATCCCAGCCCATGGTTTTCGGGCCGGGTGGAGAGAGCCGACATGCTGCGGTTGTGGTCCGCGGTTGATGTGCTGTCAGGTACCGAGGAAGAACTGGCTGTCTGGGTGCCGGGCATCGACGACGCAGCCGGTATGGCGCGGGCGGCAGTAGATTCAGGCCCGAGCCTCGTGGTGGTGAAACGTGGTGCGGCTGGCGCCGCCTGGGCCACGGCGCAGGATCAGGGCCAGGTGGCGACTCGACAGGTGGAGGGCAACAGCGTGGGTGCGGGGGACTGCTTCAACGCCCAGCTCGTCGACGGGCTGGCCCGAGGCGAGTCACCCGGAACAGCAGTTGCCGCAGCAGTAGAAACAGCGACGAAGGTGGTGGAGGCCGGCAGGGGAGTTCTGGGTCTGTATCCACCGTCCCCTCAAGGAGAAGGATAACGAGACAGATGTCGCAGAATCCACCGAATGTCATCGTGATCATGACCGACCAGCAGAAGGCGACGTCGAGCCATCTGTGGGGCAACACCTTCTGCGAGACGCCGGCCCTGGCGTCCCTGGCCGGAGACGGCGTGCTGTTCGACTGTGCCGTCACGCCGCATCCGCTCTGCGGGCCGGCGCGTCAGTCTCTGTGGACGAGTCAGTTTCCCCATTCCCACGGAGGGCGTCGCAACCAGACGCTCATGTCCCCCCACGCCGTGCATGCCTTCCAGATCTGGAAGGAGGCGGGTTATCACAACGGACTGATCGGCAAGAATCACTGCTTCGAGACGGCCGAGGACCTGGCGCTGTTCGACACCTGGTGTGAGTGCGGCCACGGCGGCATCACGGAGCCTTCGACGAAGGGCATGGAGTGGTTCCGCCCACGTGCCGGCATCGACGCCGCCCACGCGGCACGCAAGAACATGACACCGCAGAGCCCACGATTTGCCTACGGCACCAACGACCTGCCGCTGGAGGACAGTGGTACAGGTCTTATCGCCGGGCAGACGGTGCGGTTTCTCGAAGAACACCAGAACGATCCCTTCGCTCTGTGGGTGTCGTTCCCCGATCCCCACGAGCCCTGGGTGTGCCCCGAGAAGTATGCCGACATGTTTCCGGCGGATCGTGTCGAGATGCCGCCCTGGCGCCGGGACGAGTTCGCCGACCCGGAGACGGTGCCCGAGCGCAACCGGGTGCTGAACAAGATCCTCGGCTTCGACGACGACGACCCGGAAGACATGATGGGTGTGCAGGGGGTCTACTACGGTATGGTCAAGTACCTCGACGACGGCCTTTCACAGATCACCGCTGCCCTCGACCGGCTGAACCTGCGGGAGAACACGATCGTCGTCTACTGCTCAGACCACGGCGACTTCATGGGCGAGCACGGCATGCAGTGCAAGGGGGGCGTGTTCTACGACTGCCTGACGCGCGTGCCCCTGGTTGTATCGTGGCCGGGGCAGGTCTCCGGCGGCGTGCGGGAGGACAGCCCGGTGAATCTGATCGACATCGTGCCCACCGTGCTGGGTCTGCAGGGCTTGGACGTGCCGCGGTCGATGCACGGGGAGCCGCTGCCATCGGTGGTGGAGGATGGGCCGGGCAGGGAAGTCACGTTCAGCGAGTACGGCGCCGGGGGGCCCGCCTTCACGATGGCAGATCTGGAGCAGATGGAGCAGCCGTACGGGCGGCGAGCGCTGATGAACTCGCTGCAGTGGCGTGAGGCGGAGGGCCGGCGCAAGATGGCGCGCACGCGGGAGTGGAAGTACGTGCACGATCCCATGGGGGACCTGGATGAGCTGTATGATTTGAAGAACGACCCCTGGGAGGTGACGAATGTGGCACACCTGGCTGAGCATACGGATGTGGTCGCGATGATGCGGGGGCATCTGGCGGACTGGTCGATTCGGACGGAGGACTCGCGGGCGGTGCCGATGCCGGTTTCTTGACATCCTCCAACCCCCCCGGCTATACTTAACTCGTTCCAACCGACCGAATTACCTTCAAGACGGAGTCAATCAGGATGTCATACGACCGGATCGTACAGGTCGCCGGAGTGGGCGGGATCGCCCTGCGCCGGATGACGTCCACCCCTACGACCACACCGCCCGCCACGGGTACTCGTGACGGACAGACGATGGTGGTGTTTCCGGGGTAAGACCCGATCTCGAACTGACATTGACGAGAAAGCCCGCTGTCGACCGACATATCGACAGGGGGCTTTTTTTCATGGAATACTGGACTGGAGTGAGATAGAAACAGCGTGAGAATCCAAATACGGGAAGGAGAGGTGCTCGAACACGAGGGCGGGGGCAACCTGCGTGACATCCTCATCGAGCACGACAAGACGATGCTGCGGGAGTTCATCGCGGCACGCAGCAGCGAGGAGAGCCGCATCGACTTCCACACAGAGCTCGGTGCGGATGCCGAAGTCGAGTTGATGGCCTGGGATGACCCCGAAGCGGCGTGGATCTACCGGCACAGCATGTCCCATGTGCTGGCCCAGGCGGTCAGGCACCTGTTTCCCGACGCGCAGCTGGCCATCGGGCCGGCCATCGACGACGGCTTCTATTATGACTTCGATGTGGAGGAACCGTTTACACCGGAGGACCTGAAGGCGATCGAGAAACAGATGAAGCGCGTGGTGAAGCAGAACCACCGCTTCGAGCGCGAGGAGGTCAGCCGCGACGAGGCGCTCAGCCGACTCGAGGGCGACACGTACAAGCTCGAACTGCTCGAAGATCTCGATGCGGAGGAGACGCTCACCTTCTATAAGGATGGGGACTTCGTCGATCTGTGCCGGGGGCCGCACATGCTGAGCACGGGGCAGGTCAAGCACTACAAGCTGCTCAACGTGGCCGGCGCCTACTGGCGTGGGGACGAGAGTCGCAAGATGCTGCAGCGCATCTATGGCACGGCCTTCGCCACGCGCGAAGCCCTCGACCATCACATGAAGATGCTGGAGGAGGCGAAGAAGCGGGACCATCGCCGCCTCGGGCAGGAGCTGGAGCTGTTCTTCTTCGACGACGAGGTCGGCCCGGGTCTGCCGCTGTGGCAGCCAAAGGGAACTGTGCTGATCGACGAGCTGGAGAAGCTGGCGAAGGAGACGGAGACGGAAGCCGACTACCTGCGGGTGCGCACACCGCACATCGCCAAGGACAGCATCTACCTGACATCCGGTCATCTGCCGTATTACAAAGAATCGATGTTCCCTCCCATGGAGATGGAGGGGGTGACGTACTACCTGAAGCCGATGAACTGTCCGCACCATCACAAGATCTTCGGCTCGGAGCCGCGCTCCTACCGTGATCTGCCGATCCGGCTGACGGAGTACGGCACGTGCTACCGGTATGAGCAGTCGGGCGAGTTGTTCGGTCTGATGCGGGTGCGGTCGATGCAGATGAATGACGCGCACATCTACTGCCGCATCGATCAGTTCGAAGAGGAGTTCCTCGCCGTCTGTCGCATGTACCTGAAGTACTTCGAGCTGTTCGGCATCGAGAAGTACATGATGCGGTTCTCGACACACTCCGAGGAGGGGCTCGGCAAGAAGTACGTCGACGCACCGGAGCTGTGGAAGAAGACGGAGGACATGGTGCGCCGCACGCTCGAGAACGGGGGCATCCCGTATGAGGAGGTCGCCGGCGAGGCCGCCTTCTACGGGCCGAAGATCGACGTCGAGATCTGGTCCGCCATCGGGCGCGAGTTCAGTATCGCCACGAACCAGGTCGATTTCGCTGTACCGGAGAGGTTCGGGCTGCACTACACAACAACGGAAGGTGGCGACGAAACGCCGTTGTGTATTCACCGGGCCCCACTGGGCACACACGAGCGCATGATCGGCTTTCTGATCGAGCACTATGCGGGGGCTTTCCCGCCGTGGCTGGCCCCGGTGCAGGCCGTCGTTCTGCCGATCGCTGAGCGTCATCAGGAGTACGGTGCCAAGGTGCTGGCGGCTCTGCGGGCGGAGGGCGTCCGAGCCGAATCACATGCGGACCAGACGCTCAACTACCGTATCAGGGCGGCGCAGAAACAGAAGATACCGTTCATGATGATCCTCGGTGATCGCGAGGTGGAGGATGGGCAGGTCGCTATCAGGCTGCGGTCCGGTGACAACATGGATCCCATGGGAGCTGATGCCGCGGTGACGATGATCACCGACAAGATCGCCACTCGTTCGGCCGAGTAAGCAGAGGACCTCCCTGGCAAAACGGCGGCAGCCTCTGGGAAAACGGGTACGTCGTACGGCGACGATCCTGTGGCGCTTCCGGTTCCATTTCCTGTGTGCCGTGGGTGCCCTGCTGCTGTGGAACACGGCGTTGATCAAGCCCTTCAGGGTCTTTGTCGTGATGGTGCACGAGGTGTGCCACGCCTCCGCCTCGTTGATGACGGGGGGCGATGTCATCGAGATGCACACCGCCTGGGAGGAATCGGGACATACCCTGACCAGCGGCGGGTGGCCGCCGCTGATCATTTCGGCCGGGTACGTGGGATCGGCACTGATCGGGGCGGCCCTCATCGGTGCCGGAATACTGCCCCAGTTGCAGCGGTTCTTCGTCCTGCTCGTGGGTGCCGTCACCATGGGTATGACGATGGCCTATACGCCGGTGGGTGGGGCCGGGTTCTACCTCGGGATTCTGGGTGGACTGGCGTTGGTCTGCCTGGCCATGTACTCGGCCAGGGCGGGCGCCGCCTGTGCCGTGTGGCTGGGGGTGATGCTTTGCCTCTACAGTTTCCACGACTTCCACTCCGACTTGTGGTTGTTCGCCCAGTACACCGACGCCGGCATCCTGGCCGCGTACTGGGGACTGCCCTGGCTGGCCTATCCCATCGCTGCGCTGTGGGTGTGGCTGTCCGTCTGGGTGATGTACCGTGCCATGGGCACGCTGATGAGACACGAAAAGGACTGAGAAGACAGGACACACTATGCGAATGAGTCAGTTGTTCAGCCAGACCCTGCGCGAAGCACCGAATGATGCCGAGGTGGCCAGTCACATCCTGCTGCTGCGGGCAGGATTCATGCGTCAACTCGCCAGTGGTGTCTTCAGTTACCTGCCGTTGGCGCAGAGAGCACTGGGCAAGATCGAGGCGATCATCCGGGCCGAGATGGAAGCCATCGGCGGCCAGGAGATCAAGATGCCGGTGGTGCACTCCGCCGAGGTGTGGAAGGAGTCGGGTCGCTATCTCGAATATGACGACTCACTGACCCGCTTCGAGGACCGCCACGGTCGCGACATGGTGCTGGCCACAACCCATGAGGAGATCGCCGCCGACCTGGCACGCAAAGAGATCAAGTCGTATCGCCAGCTGCCGCAGATGATCTACCATTTCCAGACCAAGTGGCGCGATGAGGCCCGGCCCACGTCGGGTCTGCTGAGAGTGCGCGAGTTCACCATGAAGGACTCGTATTCCCTCGATGCGACACAGGAGGGTCTGGAGAGGCAGTACATAGCCCACCACCAGGCCTACTTCAACATCTTCCGGCGGTGCGGCATACCGATCGTGGCTGTGGCCGCTGACTCGGGGATCATGGGAGGAAAGGTGTCCCATGAGTTCATGTTTCTGAGCGATGTCGGTGAGGACACGATCGTCCGCTGTGAGGGCTGCGGATACTCGGCCAACGGACAGGTCGCTGAGTTCGCCCGATCCGAACCGGTCGCTGCCGACCCTGCGGTCATGGAGAGGATCGCCACGCCGGAGACGAAGACGATCGAGGACCTGGCGCAGCTGCTCGACATTGAGTCCCGGCAGACGGCCAAGGCCGTGTTCTTCATGGGGCGCTACAAGGACGAGGACGGAGAAGGGGACGAAGAGAAACTGATCTTCGCCGTCGTGCGAGGGGATCTCGAGGTGAATGAGACGAAGGTGGCCAATGCCGCCGGCGCCCTCGAGCTCCGTCCGGCCCATGACGACGAGATCAAGGCGGTGGGCGCCGTCGCCGGGTACGCTTCTCCCATCGGTCTGCAGGACGTGCTCGTCATCGCCGACGAGTCGATCCCGGCAGCCGCCAACCTCGTGGCGGGCGCCAACGAGGACGGCTTTCACATGAAAGATGTGAACTACGGCCGCGACTGGGAGGCGACGACGGTGGCCGATATCGCCTCGGCGGGGGAAGGAGATGCCTGCCATCGCTGCGGCAAGCCGCTGTCACTTGCCAGAGGTGTCGAGGTAGGCAACATCTTCCAGCTTGGCACGCGTTTCACCGACGCTCTGGGCGCCAGCTTCCTCGACGAGAACGGCAGGGCTCAGTCGATCATCATGGGATCGTATGGCATCGGCGTCGGTCGTCTTCTGGCCTGCGTGGCCGAACACTCTCACGACGACGCCGGGTGCGTCTGGCCGGTGACGATCGCTCCGTACCAGGTCCATCTCGTGTCCCTGGCCAAGAGTGATGGCGATGCCAGAACCGCGGCGGAAGGGCTCTACGCCGAACTGATCTCCCGTGGGATCGAGGTGCTCTACGACGATCGCAAGGAGAACCCGGGGGTCAAGTTCAACGATGCCGATCTCATCGGCTGTCCGGTGCGCATCACCGTGGGAGACCGTGGCCTGAAGAAGGAGATCATGGAACTGAAGGTGCGCACCGACGAGGGCAAGGGAGACGAAGTGCCCGTGGCCGACATCGCCGGACGGGTGGAGGCGATCCTTGCCGAGCTTCGGGCAGCCATCGAGGCGACGGTCGTGGAGGAGCCCTACGAGCCCTGAAGATTCGGTTCAGTTCTCAGCGTAGACGGCCTCGCGGATGCCTTTGAGATACCCCACGGCGAAGAGCCGGGCGATGCGCAGTTCATCGGCGTATTCGCCATCACCCATCGCCGGGTAATGATCCGGTCGACAGACCCCCCCGACGCCGGCATCCTTGTAGGCGCGCCAGCACTCCACAAGATCTGACTGACCGTCGTCGTGGAAGGCCTCCTGGAAATGGTCGGGTGTACCGCGCACGTCGCGCATGTGGACGAAGTGGATCCTGTCCTGCTCGCCGAAATGGCGGATCGCGGCGGGCAGGTCGTCCGTCATCAGGGCGAAATTCCCCTGACACAGGCCGATGCCGTTCATCGGGCTCGGCACCAGGTCGATCAGGCGCTGGTAGTTGTCGATCGTGCTCATGATGCGGGCGACGCCGCGGATCGGTGACAGGGGCGGGTCATCGGGGTGCATGGCCATCTTCACTCCCGCTTCTTCGGCGACGGGGACGACGCGCTCCAGGAAGTACTTCAGATTCTCCCACTGCTGCTCTTCTGTGACGACGCCGTGTTCGGTCAGCGGTTCGTCGCGGACGTGCTCGTGGTGGTAGGCGCTGACCGTGGCGCCCCCCCGCGTGGGCTGGTCACGGCTCGTGCGCATGACCCCCAGGATCGGCATCCAGGAGCTGCACCAAACGGGGATTCCGAGCTCACCCATGTTGCGCAGCATGTGGCAGACGACGTCGATCTCTTCGTCGCGGCCGGGCAGTGCAAGTTTGATGTTCTCCATACCGGGCCGGCCCTCGATGACGGCCAGTTCCACGCCGATCTTCTCGTAGGTCTCCTTCCAGCCTCTCAGTCCCGTCAGACTCCAGGGCTGCTCGTCCTCAGGTGCGTTGGGGATCGTCTTCAGCCCCTTGTGGCAGACGGCATGTTCGACGCCGCACTGGCGCATCAGGGTCCAGGGCAGGCCGGGCTCGGGGGGCAGGTTGACGGCGATCTTCATCGGTATACTCCCGGTGACCGGGTTCGGAGCGGCGGATTGCGGTCCCCAAGATAGGCAACCCCGGGGTCCCGTCGAGGCCGCCCTGATTGACATGAGCCCGGCCAGTGCTCAACATGTCCGGGCTGGAAAAACCCAACCTCAAGAAAGGTGACCCACCGTGCATTTCGACAACCGCGATGACATCCTCCTGATGACCCCGAAGTGGGAGGGAGACCGTTTCGACAATGGCCGTCCCCGCGTACCCGACGAGATTCTGACCCGTATCTCGAAGATCGCCATCGAAGAGGCCTGGGGCGTCTGCTGGGGACAGGACTACAAGCACCAGTTCCAGGGAGAATGGCAGGTCATCAATCCCAAGGCCAAGACGCTGGCGGGGCGTGCCGTCACGGGCGTCATGGTGCCCAAGCGCCCCGACCTGCACGACACACTGCTGGAGCTGGGACAGAAGGAAGAGGGCCGTGTTGGCTTCTTCAATTCCTGGGTCATCGAGGTGCTGGAGAAGGATGACGTCATCGTCATCGACATGTTCGACAAGGTCTTCCAGGGGACCTACTCCGGCGGCAACCTGACCAACGCCATCGCCGCCCGGGGCGCCAGAGGACAGGTGCTGTGGTGCGGCGTGCGTGACCTCGAGCAGATCATGGACATGGAGGAGCTGGTCACCTATCACCGCGGCAACGACCCCACCGCCATCGGTGATGTGACCCTTACAGGAATCAACGTGCCCTGTCGCATCGGCAATGCCATCTGCATGCCGGGAGACGTGGTGCTGGGCACCCGGGCAGGAATCCTGTTCGTGCCTCCGCACCTGGCCGAGGAATGCTGCCTGCGTGCCGAGCACGTGCAGCTGCGTGAGATCTTCCAGTTCAAGCGCATCCACGAAGGCGTGTACAACTCGTTCCAGATGGACTCGAAGTGGTCGGACGAGATCGAGGCCGACTTCAAGGAGTGGCGCAAGACGGATACGCCGGAGGACTTCCAGCACCTGACGTTCGACGAGGACAAGCCGAAGGACGATCAGGCGACCTCAGACGCCGGGACGAGCCTGTAACCCGCAGGCGGAACGGCATGCCGGTCTTTCGCGCGGGTCCCGGCCAGGCACCGGCCTGGAGTGAGTTGGAGTCTTTCTCCATCGTCCGGCTGACCCCTGGCCAGACGCACGGCATCGAACGCGTCGGCGCCAGGGAAAAGCTCATCGTCGGACGTGGGAGCTGCCGCATCTCCCTCGATGGCGGTGACGGCGAGCCCGTTGAAGAAGGCGCCAATCTCGATCTGACGGGGCTGGATGAAGCCTTCGGTGTCACCGAGGTCAGTGAGGCGGTCACCCTGATCCACATGTGCGGCCGGTGGGGGGACGAACTCGGTGGTTCCGGCCTGTTTTCGGGAGCCGCGAGCGCCGACCCGCAGGACAAGGGCGACGCGGTGGACTATCCGAAGCAGACAGACTTCGACAGTCACTACCACGACTGTGACGAGCACTGGATTCTGTTCGAGGGGCGCGCCGAGGCGATCAGCGAAGGACATCGATACGAGGTCGGCCCGGGAGACTGCGTGGCCACAGGCATGGGGCATCACCACGATCTCCCCATCGTGCATGAAACGCTCCGGGCGGTCTATTTCGAGACGACGATGCAGGGTGAGAAGCGGCGCGGCCATCTCTGGGACCACACGCACGGTAGGGCGCAACCTATTCCGGAGCGCGCCTGAGAAGGCGCCACGGCTACTTCCGATCGGTTTCGGCTACGCGGCTCCGCTGTTGGGGCTCGTAGCCGATGGCACTGCGGCCGTGCTCGACATCGTAGAGCGGCCAGTCGCTATCTGAGACCCCGAATACCACTTCGTAGGCCGAGCCGCCATGGGTGATGGCCGCCTCGAAGGCCCGCACGTTGTCGGCGTGTCCCAGCTGATGCGGGTGTTCGGGCTGGTCCCGCTCGAGCTTGAAGTTGCCGATACGGACGCTTGTGAACCGCATGCCATAGCGCCAGGCGTACATGTGTCCGAGTCCCTCGCCGAAGACCTTGCTCATGGTGTAGTAGCTCTGTGGCCTGGGCATCATGCCGACGGTGCGCTGCTCGTCCTTCGGGTACGGTGACAGGATGCCGGCGCGGCTGGCGTAGCCGATGCGTCGCACGCCGTTCTCCCGCGCCGCCGCCATGATGTTGTACGTGCCGTCGAAGTTGGCTTCCAGCACATCGTTCCAGGGAGATCCCCCGGTCGGCACCCCCGCAAGGTGGATGACGGCGTCCATGTCACGGGTGGCGCGCAAGCAGGCATCGTAGTCGCTGACACTGCCGACGACGGTGTCGCTCATGCCGGGCATGTCGACCTGATCGAGACCGCGGATCTCATAGCGGTCACGCAGGCCATCCACCAGCACACTGCCTACCCGTCCGGCGGCGCCGGTGATGAGCACGCGTCGTGGTGGATCGGGAGCGACAGGTTCCTCGGGCTCACTTCGATCGAAGGTCCGATCGGCTTCCGCCACGCGGGAGACATCCTGCGGGTGGTAGCCAATGGCGGCCCGCCCGTGCTCCATGTCATACAGGGGCCAGTCGCTGTGGGACACACCGAAGACGATCTCGTTCTGTACATCCGGATGACTGACGGCAGCTTCGAAGACGCGTACGCAGTCGCCGTGACTGAGATGATGGGGGTGCTCGGGCCGATCCCGCTCGGGGTTGAAGTTGCCGATACGAACCGAGACACACCCCATGCCGTGCACGGCGCTGTAGAGATAGCCGAAACCTTCCCCCAGGACCTTGCTGTTGTCGTACAGTCCGCGTGGGCGGGGGACCATGTCGACGGTGCGCTGTACGGAATCTGGATAGGCGCCGAGAAGGCCGGCGCGGCTGGCAAAGACGACCCGGGCAACACCCAGTTCCCGGGCGGCTTCGAAGGCGTTGTAGCAACCCACGTAGTTGTTGTTGCGGATCTCGGGCCAGGGACGGTCGCCGGGATTGCCGCCGAGGTGGATGACGGCGTCGACGCCCTCGGTGGCCCGCCGCATCAGGTCGAAGTCGCCCACATCCCCCACAAGCGATTCGTCGGCAGCGTCGCCTGCGTCGACGAGGTCGAGGGCGCGCACGCGGTGGCCGGAGGCACGCAGGCCGCGGGTGACAAAGGTGCCGACGTTGCCAGCGGCGCCGGTAACCAGGATGTACACGTCAGATATTCATCGGATTTCGTGGGGCACGGAACGCCATGACCCACAGAACCACGACGACAAGACCGGCGACGCCCAACCAGATCCAGCCGTGCAATCTGAAGCCCTCGGCGGATTGCTCCAGCAGTCGGATGGAACCATCGACGGAGGTGATGAGGAATCCGGTGAGGGCGTAGGCGGCGATGTTATCCCGAAACAGCCAGATCAGGGCGCCCGCGGTGAAGGCGGACGAGAGCAGAAAGCCGCCCCAGGAAAAGAAGAATTCCTCAGGCGTGTACGCACCGGCGCCGGCGGCGCACGCTCCCAGAATCAGCACCGCACTGATGACGAGGGAGGCCCGCTTCAGAACGCGAGTCGCGTAGTAGATGGCAATGGCGGCCGATATCGGCATGTAGAGCCCACGTGCCAGAGCCCTGGAGAGCCCGCCAAGGGAGGGGAACAGGCTGTCGACGTCGGGTACACCCGGACCGGTGGGGACTGTCGCCTGCGGCCAGGTCAGCATGACGACGTCCAACCAGCGCTCCACTGCCAGACTGCCGGCCACGGCAAGAGCGGCCAGCAGGACGGCATCCTTCAACTGGGGTGCCAGCATCTTCGGCGTCAGTCGGCTCAGCACACCAGGAAACATGGATTCCGCCAGACCCGACCCGCCGGCGACGACGAGACCGGTTACGAGCGCGGCGAAGACGAGGACGATGACCTGGATGAGAGTGAAGACACCGAGGGGAATCTCAGTGGTGTAGGAGGCGAAGAACGTGGGCAGGCCGTTGACGGAGCTGACGGCGAACAACAGGGCTCCCGCCGCACCGATCCACAAGGGGCGGCGCCAGGTGAGGTCCCCGGCGCGGATGCCGGCTACGAGCAGCCACAGCAGATGGAGACCGACGGCGATGATCGTCAGGATGGGAGCCCAGCGCAGGACGGTTCGCCAGATGCTGCCTTCCTCCCGTTCCCGCAGCCACTCCTCCGGAAGCTTGACGAAACGGCGCAGGCCCGCCGGTTGGTCGCCGGCCACGTGGACCTCGCAGCGGAAGGTGGATTCCTCGACGTTTCGAGGGTCGCCAGCCGTCGCTTCCCAGACGAACCAGTGATCTCGTCGATTGGGCAGTTTCTCCGACGACGCCTCCTTCAGCGTGAAACGGCTGGGGTCGAGGCCCTGAGAACGCATCCGCTGCTCCGCTACCGTCCGGGCCTCGTCCTCGCTCAGGTCGGCGCCTGCCGCATCCTCGGCAAGCTGGTGTTGGACGGAATAGAGGTCGCCGTCCTCCGGTCGCAGGTAGACCTGCCACTCCTCCTTCTGCTGCGGGCGGTAGAAGCGGACCCGCCACAGGGCTGTGGCCAGATCGTCGCGATACAACCTCACCGCCGCTTCCGACCCGGCGCGCTCGTGCCGGTAGGCGACATCGTTGTGATCCCACTGATTGTGCTGGGCGACGACGGAGTGGAAGCTGTCGACGGCAACGCCGCCATCCTGCAGGTGCTGGCTGGCCCGCGCCAGCGCCGTGTCGGCGGTGATAGCGAAGTCGGGCTCCGGAGACCAGTCCGGCGCTGAGAAGGCGAAGACGGACAGTCCGGCAAGCACGACGAGGGCTGCGGTACCCAATCGGGACGGGCGCAGGGGGTGGTACATGGCGATGGTACCCGCCCCCGACAGGATCTGGGCCTCCGGGCTCATGTCCGCCCGGCTGCGGTCTCGCGGCTGGATCAACGGGGGTGCGTCTTCACGGTTGAGCAGGGAGACGGGGTCGATGAAGTAACGGCCACGCACGTACAGGAAGATGGCCACTGCCAGGGGGATCAGCATGATGCCGACGGATGCGGCGGCAGACAACACGAAATAGGGGTTGGAGGAGCGCAGCAGGATAAGAGCCGTGTAGAGCGCGTCGATCGTGTAGTGCCACACCAGGGCGGGAAGCAGTCCCCAGCGGATGACGACATACCCCATGATGATACCCGCCAGGCCCACCTCGACCCCTCGAATCCAGAAAGGCTGCTGCGGGTAGCCGGCGTGGGCGAAGCCCCACACCAGCGCCGAAAGCAGCACCGCGAGCCAACGGTGTTTGAGGAGACGGTGCAGGAAAGGGATCGAGAACGCCCTTGAGGTGAACTCCTCGGAGACGGCAGGCATGAAGCCGATGAGAAGCACCACGACCCACGGAAAATGGGTATTGACCATCTCCCGATAGGGGATATCGGCAGGGCTCCAGGCGCCATAGTGGTCGGCCACGAGGTAGAACAGGGTCTGATAGGCGACGAACACCGCCGTCAGCGTCAAGCCGATGATGGTACCGATGAGGAAGCGTTTGGTGCGCATGCCGTCCGGCAGGAACTGCTCCGTAACACTGACCTGACCGCCGTACCAACGGCGGTATTCCGGTTCGGCGCCGGCGACGATGAAGGCGATGCCCACCCCCGAGGCGAGGGCGGCAGCCAGACCGATCAACACGCTTTCGGTGAGGAAGTTGGAGAAGGTGTCGGTCGTGTCGAAGCCGAAGATCGTCACCGGCAGATTGTTGAGCTGCGACAGGAAGGTGAGAGCGAAGGCGATGGCGCCGAAGATCAGCGCCGTCCGCCAGCGCACGTCCTGACCACGGATTCCGGCCACCAGACGAGCCAGCATGGCGATCCACGTGACAAACATCAACAGTCTGGCGATCAGGCCCGTGGCCTGGTTGCTGGAGCGCAACTCGTCGTACTGGCGCTGCCATGCCTCGGGGACCTTCAGGTATTCGGCATAGCCGCCGACGAGGTCACCTTGAATACGGACCCGGTAGCGATAGGTGCCTTCGGCGACTGTGAAGCCTGCCAGCTTCCAGGTGAAGGCGTGATCGATCCGGTGGGGGCGTTCCGTCGTCTCGGCTTCAACGAACTCGAGGCCCGCCATGTCGAGGCCGATGGTCTGCGCCAGGAACTGCTCGGCCAACCGGCGGGCTTCGGTCTGCGCCAGACTGGCGCCCCTGGCCTCCTCCTCGACAAGGTGTGAGAAGCCCACCAGGTCGCCGGTTGTGGTGTGCTCGACGCGGAACTCCTCCTTCTGCAACTCCCGGAACCAGCGATTGCTCCAGCGCCACAAGCGCACAGGTTGGCCGATGATGTGGCTGGCACCCTCGAGACCCAGCTCCCGCTCGAGGAAGGTCTTGGCCTGATCGTCAAACTCGAACACGGCGGCGTGCCGGTAGTCGGCCAGGTCGAAGCCGCGATGTTCGAGGAAGGAGGCGGCATGCACACGGGCCTCTGCCCGGGTCAGACGGAAGTCGATGGTCGCCTCGGGAAAGGCGTCGTAGAAGAAGTGGGTACCCACAAGCAGGCTCACGATCGTGAGCCCGGCGCAGATCAGGATGAGCCGGATATCCCGACTGAGGAGGCGTTGTTCCATGACCGATATAGTAGGGTAAGGCTTTGTCCTCCGACAGACGCCTTATTACGTTACGATCAACCGTTGTGCCTTCTCACCCGCAGGACGTATGAGCTGATGAACCACCGCACGGCGCTGGTCGCCGCCCTCCTGGTGACCTCGAGTCTGACACAGGCCGAAGCCCAGTTCAGGCCGCCTCGTATCCGGCATGTCATCAACCCGGTAAGCACGGGGCAGGCCGTCGATCAGGAGTTGGCGGAACGTCGCTACTATATCGACCGCGGTCTGACCTCGAGCATCAACAAGGGTGATGTCCTGAACGTCTATCGGGAGAAACGTATCGTGCGGGGTCTGCCGGTGCCGATGCGGGTCTTCATCGGCACCATGCTGATCACCGATGCACAGCAGTCCTCCTCGGTGGGACTCTTCGAGCCGAATGAAACCGCCATCGCCACCCCATGATCCGTTACAAGACGGCGATGAAGAGTGATATCGTGGTGCCGCGTCTCGTCATCGACAACAGCGTGTTGTTTGATCCAGGGGACGGGGCGTTAAAGGCCGGAGCAGCCGAGGAGTTCGCCACGGTGGCGGACTTCGTGAAGATGTTCTCGCCGGGGAAGCTGATGATCGAAGGCCACACCGACTCAGATGGCGATGCCGAGGGCAATCTGGCTCTGTCGTTGGCGCGGGCCGAGAATGTGAAAGATTACATGGTGCAGAACTACGACTTCATCACGAATCAGATGATCGAAGCCAAGGGATACGGTGAAGAACAGCCCGTGGTCGCCAACGACACGGCGGAGAACAAACAGCTGAATCGGCGCATCGAGGTGCTAATCTGGGAATAGGACGAGCAAGCTCGTTTCGCGAACGAGTTCGCCTGCGTCAGGCCAGGACGTCGATCAGTTCACCCGTACCGGCGGGGGACACCGAGGGCAGGGCCTGCAGCAGTGTCATGGCCATCTGGCCCTGCTGATCGAGGGCCTTGTCGAGCAGCCTGATCGACATTTCGCCCTGCAGGCGCTGAGCGCTGAGGACCGACGCGGTGTCGGCGATCGAGGCCGTCAATCCATCCATAGAATAACGCTACCATTCGACATGGTGATTCGCAAGGGGGTGTGTGAGTTGTGAAACCTCTGGACTATGGCCGATCCTTCGTCATCGGCACAGCTCCCTCCAATGAAGTCAGATTCTGGGTCGAGTCACGCACTCGCCTGATCGACGACCGTACGGGTACACACGAGGACTACGTCCAGTGCGGTTCGTGCAAGAGCGAAGCCACTTTCGCCGACAAGGACCTGTTCCAGGAGGACAACTACGACTTCCTGCCCGTGTTCGGACCCGCCTGGGGCGTCGTCTTCCGGCGCAAAGCCTATCTGTACGAAAGCTACCGTGAGATGCGCCCGGCCGACGAGTGGTGGAACGGCGTGAAGTACGACCTGGTGGCCGAGGCGGGACGTGAACTGACCACCGATACCGAGATCCGTGAGGCCACGTACGACAACGCGCCCATCGTGGCGCAGGTCGAGATTGCCGCTGGCCACAGCGGCCTGCGGGCGATCATCGAATGCCCGGTGAAGACGATGAACACACACCGGGAGCACGACATGTATCAGATCGATACCGGACCCGTCATGCTGCCCGACCTGGACCGGCACGAACGCAGTGTGGACGGGCTGCGACTGGCCTATGTGGCGTTCAACGTGGCGACCTTCGCCGACTTTGTCGTCGAAGTGCCGACCACCATCGGCGAGGAGGCCGGGCAGACGCGGATCCACCACTTCTCCGAACGCCTCAGTCTGCCGTCCGCTAACCGGCTCTTCGCCCTGAAAGGTTGACTGGCGCCAGTGGACACACCCCGCCCCGAGCATCCGCGCCCGCAGATGCAGCGCCACCGATGGCAGAGCCTCAACGGTGACTGGGACTTCGATTTCGACTTCGGGCTCTCCGGCCGTGAGCGTGGCTGGCACGCCGATCCGGAGCTGACGCAGCAGATCACCGTGCCGTTCTGCCCCGAGAGCCGGCTGTCGGGTATCGCGTACACGGACTTCATCCCCGCCGTGTGGTATGGCCGGCAGATCTCCATTCCCACCGGCTGGCGATCCGGACGTGTGCGTCTGCACTTCGGCGGCGTCGACTACGAGTGCCAGGCGTGGGTGAACGGCCGCCTGGTTGGACGACACCTGGGCGGCTCTTCCTCGTTCCACTTCGACATCACCGAGGCACTTGGCGACGGAGAGACCGACGCACTGGTCGTTGAAGCGCGGGATGACACGCGCTCCGGACTGCAACCCGGCGGCAAGCAGAGCCATCACCTGCTTTCGCAGGGCTGCCACTACACGCGGACCACCGGCATCTGGCAGAGCGTGTGGCTCGAAGCGATCCCGCACAGCTGCGTCGAGGACATGCGGATCGTACCCGACCTCGACGGATCCCGCTTTGTGCTGACGCCGACGCTGACCGACGTACGCCAGGGGATGAAGCTCAGGGTGACGCTGCTGGCAGGACCGGAAGAGGAGCAGGTGCTGCGTCAGGTGGAAGCGCCGGCGCTGTCGGGTGCGGCCCTGTCGCTGAAGGTCGATGAACCCCGGGCCTGGTCACCTGATGATCCACATCTCTACGGCCTGCGTTTCGAACTGGTTGACGACGAGGGAGGCGTACTCGACAACGTCAACAGTTATTCCGGGTTGCGGAAGTTCCACATCGAGGGCCACCGGTTCCTGCTCAACAATGAGCCGATCTTCCTGCGCCTCGTTCTCGACCAGGGGTTCTATCCTGACGGGATCTGGACGGCGCCATCAGATGACGCGCTGAAGGCCGACGTGCAGTACGCTCAAGCCGTCGGCTTCAATGGGGCTCGTCTGCATCAGAAGGTGTTCGAGGAGCGGTTCCACTACTGGGCCGACCGTCTCGGCTACCTGACGTGGGGGGAGTTCGCCGACTGGGGTCTGGATTTCGGCCAGCCGGCGGCGATCCACAACCACCAGCGCGAGTGGCGCGAAATCGTACTGCGGGATCGGAACCACCCCTCCATCGTCGTCTGGACACCGTTCAACGAGACGGTCGGTGCCGCCAGGTCCCAACCCGCTGCGCACCATCAGGCCCTGGGCGAGACCTACGCCCTGACGAAGGCACTCGATCCGAACCGTCCCTGCCACGACACAAGCGGTTACGTCCACGTCATCACCGATGTGTTCACCGTCCACGACTACGAGCAGAACCCGGAGACCTTCGGCGAGCGCTATGCCCGGGTGGATCCATCAGACCCGGACGCTGCCTACGTCAGTCAGGAGGAACACTCGATCCGCTGGGATGGCCGACGTCCGTACGTGGTCGACGAATACGGCGGCACCTGGTGGGTGGAGGGCAGTGACGAAGGTGGTACAGACCGTGAGGACGGCTGGGGTTACGGCAATCGCCCGAACAGTATCGAGGAGGTATACGAGCGGATCGAGGGCCTTTCGGCGGTGCTGTTGTCGCAGCCATACATCAGCGGGTACTGCTACACGCAGCTCACGGACATCGAGCAGGAGCAGAACGGGATCTACACCTACGACCGCCGGTTGAAGTTCGATGCCGCCCGGCTGCGCGCCGCCTTCGGGGGACCGGCGGCAGGGGAGTGACCGGTGGATCTCTTCGTCGGCACCAGCGGCTACAACTACAAAGAGTGGAAGGGACCCTTCTACCCGAAAGAACTGCCGAACAAGGAGATGTTGGCGTTCTACTCGCAACAGTTCAACAGTGTTGAGATCAACAACTCCTTCTATCGTGTGCCCAAGCCGGATGTAGTGGTGAAATGGGCTGAGACGGTGCCGGAGGGCTTTCAGTTCGTCATGAAGGCCACGCGCCGCATTACCCACTTCAAGCGGCTCAAGGACGTGGCGGAGGAGACGGAGTACTTCGTCGGCATCGCCAACGAGCTGCGGGATCGACTGGGGGCGATCCTGTTTCAGTTCCCGCCGAATCTCAAGAAGGACATGGAGCGCATGCAGACCTTCGTCGATCTGCTGCCGCCGCGGCTGCCCGTGGCCATGGAATTCCGCCATGACAGCTGGTATGACGACGAACTGCGTGCTTGCCTGCGCGGCCACAACGCGGCGCTCTGCTTTGCCCACGAGGATGACGATACTGCAGAACTGGTAGACGAACGGTTTATCAGTACGGCGGACTGGGGGTACCTGCGGCTGCGCGGCAGCGAGTACGGCGAACAGGAGATGAAGGTGTGGTCCCAGCGCGTGCTGTCACAGGACTGGGATCGCGCCTTCGTGTTCTTCAAGCACGAGGACGACGGCCTCGGTCCGAAACTTGCCCGCGGCTTTCTCGACGCGACGGGGGTATGATGGGTGCACTGACGGGCAACAAGGCACTGGTGACGGGAGGCAAGCGCAACATCGGGCGGGGGATCGCGCTGGCGCTGGCCGAGGCAGGCTGCGATGTGGGCATCAACGATCTGGAGGAAGATGACGACGCGTGCGAGACGGTCCGTCGAATCGAATCGATGGGCCGCAGGTCGGCCTTCTATGCCGCGGACATATCAGATGCCAGTCAGGTGGAAGAGTTGCTCCGCCAGTTCGTCGCCGACTTCGGCACGATCGACACACTGGTGAACAACCCCTTCTGGTCGACGAACCGGCCCTTCCTCGAACTGGAAGTAGACAACTGGTCCCGCACCATGGACGTATGTGTGAAGGGCTTCTTTCTCTGCAGCCAGGCCGCCGCGCGCGTGATGGTCGATGACGGCCATGGCGGGTCGATCACCTCTATCGCTTCGGTGCATGCCGAGACGGTATGGCCGGAAGACTGCGCCTACGGCGTCGCCAAGGCGGCGATTCTGCGCCTGACACGAAGTATGGCGATCGAGCTGGGCCAGCACGGGATCCGCGCCAACGCCATTCTGCCGGGGTTCATGGATACCGACCACGAGTTCGGCACACCGCCGCCAACACCCGACACAGCAGCCGGCGTCTCTCGCGGCACACCCGTGCTGGGCAGGCCGAGCACGCCGGAAGACATCGGGCGCGCCGTGGCGTTCCTGGCATCGCCGGCGGCAGCGACGATCAACGGCGTGTCGCTGCCCGTGGACGGAGGACTGCTGGCGTGGTAGAAGACAGGGAGTTCGGTTCCACCGGCCTGAAGGTCACGGCTCTGGGTCTCGGTGGAGCGCCGTTGAGCGAATCGTGTTTTGCCGATGGCGTCGCCACCATCCGCCACGCGATCGATGCCGGCCTCACCTACTTCGACACGTCACCACTCTATGGGCAGGGCATGTCGCAGGCGATATACGGTACCGCCCTCTCGGCGCAGGATACCGGATTCCTGTTCGCCACAAAACTCGGACACTTCCGCGACCCGAGACTCTACCGATCTCCCGACGCCCTGAGGGCACAGCTGCACGAGAACCTGCGCCTGTTGCGTCGCGAGCGCGTGGATCTGCTGCAGATCCACGAGGCCGACTTCCACTCGTGGTGGTCTGACGACGGTCAGGGCGGACGGCTGCAGGACGGTGTGGATTACGATTTCGATGGTGCACCCGTCGTCGAAATCCTGCGGGAGGCGCGGGATCGCGGGCAATGCCGCTTCATCGGGATCTCGGGCAATACGGCGGGGGACATGGCGCGCGTACTGCAGGCCCTCGACGTCGATACCTGTCTGATGGCTTTCAACTACGATCTGATCTGGCGTGGAGCACGTGAGAAGGTGATTCCGTTGGCTCGCCAGAAGGGGGCGGCTCTCATCCTCGGGGCGATCTTACAGTACGGACGTTTCACCCAGGTGCGCGCCGACTGGCTGGCGAGTCCACCGGACTGGATGACGGAGGATGTGCGTGAGCGCTTTGTCAGACTCTACGACCTGCAGGCGGAATCGGGCCTGTCGCTGGTGGAACTCACCGTGCGCTTTCTGCTGGCGGAACCGGCTTTCGCGACAATGCTGATCGGTGCGGCAACGCCAGTCCAGCTGGAGGAGAGTGTCGCCGCCGCGCGACGGGGACAACTGCCTGCGGATCTTCACACCCGGATCGAGGCACTCGGGTTGTAGGATCAGGGACCGCGGGGCGCCTGGCTGGCGACATTGGGGTCGCGCATCAGTTCCAGAATCCAGCGGTTGTGCAGATCGATGAGGCGGATCTCGACATGACGGTGGCTCTGCCTGTGATCGATCGTCTCCGTCGGGTCCAGAGCCAGATTGGCGAGGAAGATCTCGTCGCCCCGACCGACGATCTTCCAGGGGCCCTCCCGGACCGCCCAGTCATCCTTGTAGACCCAGTAGAGTGCTTCGTGAGGAGAACTCGACTCCTTTGAGGCCAGGACGGACGCCAGACTCCTGCCGTCCATGATGGCATTGGGCAGTGGGGCGTCGCAGAACTCGGCCAGAGTTGGCAGCAGATCCAAGGCTGTTACCGCTTGCGGCCGCAACTGTCCCTTTGCCAGCTGTGCCGGCCAGGAAATGATGGCCGGAACCCTGAGTCCACCTTCCCACAACGTCATCTTGCCACCACGCAGGGCGCCGGCACTGCCGCCACCGCCGGAGCGCTCTTCGGTGGAATGGCCGTGATCGGAGAGGAAGATGACGATGGTGTCATCGCGCAGATCGAGCTCTTCGAGCTTGGCCATGATCATGCCCACACGATCGTCGAGGGTGCTGACCAGGGCGGCGTACTCCCGTCTCGACTCGTTG
>PBSR01000226.1 GCA_002726335.1 Gemmatimonadaceae bacterium | reverse complement strand
TGCCCGTCGGCGGCGTAGGCACCGGTGTAGGATGGCAGGTGGGTCCAGGCGAAGGCGGCGGCGCCCCAGAACATGGGGATCACGGCGCGACCGACGGCGGTGAGCCCCTGAATCCAGAAGATCTTGCGGGCCACGCCGGAGTCGGCGGAGGACAGCGGGCGCGACACCTCCGGCTGCCACAGGATGCTCATGAAGGAGATGGCGATGAAGTAGAAGACAAACGTCCAGCCGTAGGAGACGTTGCTGATGGGGTCGAAGGCGTCGGCCCCCTTGTGTTGTTCCAGTGAGCCGACGATGACATCCCACCCCAGGTCGGGGTGCGTCAGAATGCAGTAGCTGCCGATAGCGAAACCCAGCGTCAGCAGGACGAACTGGGCGAAGTCCGTGAGCACCACCGAGACCATGCCACCCATCAACGTATAGAACACGACGATGAGGAGCAGCACGATCATGACCGGGTTCGTCCACTCCGGCGGCATGCCGGTGAAGCCGATGACGAATTTGGATCCCAGGATGGGGAACAGGCACATGTTGAGCGTGCCGGCCAGGCCGAGGATGCAGCCCCCCACGAGGCGTACGCCCCGCGAGTATTTGAGCTCGTAGAGCTCGGGTACCGTCATCAGCTTCAGGTGACGGAGACGGCTGACGAGAAAACCCGTCTTGCCGATGACGAAGTGAGCACAGGTGGCGATGACACCGACGAGGAAGGGCGAAAAGCCGTTCACAAAACCTTCCTGGGCCATGTACATCACCGTCACCAGGCCGAGTCCGGTGCTGACCATGGTGGCGGCGGCCATGTGGGTCTTCAGCGCCCGGCCGGCGACGAGGAAGTCGGAGATGCCGTGGATCGCCGTGCGCGCCAGCAGGCCGACGGCGATGGTGCCGCCGATGTAGACCAGGACGATCAGCAGGTCGATGGGGTGCAGGTGCATGGCTGAAGTATAGTGAATGCGGGGTGTTGGATCAGCGCGCGACGTCCTGTCGCGCGCCCCTTCGGGGCCCGGGACTCGGCAGGCCTGCCCTCCGCTGATGCGGCCTACGGCACCGCTGCCGGCCCGCTCCCAATTCGCCTCTCACTGTTCGGTGACAGGAAAGGACATACTATTGGGTCAACTTCACGGTTACCGAGATGGGAAGAGGAGAAGAGTTGGACATGAGACGGTTGATGTGGTGCGCTGGGCTTTCTCTGGTTCTGTGCGGTGCGGCTGCGGCGGCACCGGCAGGGATGGTGCTGTATTTCGAGTCGGGTGGCGAGGTCTATCTGCTGCTCGCTGAGCATGCCGACAGCGACAGAGGCTGGGCGGGCTTCGGCGGTGGCGCGCGTGAGGGTGAAACCGTGGCCGAGACGGCGGCGCACAAGGCGCAGGAAGAGTCGCGGGGTTATTTCAGGCAGGCCGATCTGCTGCACCGAATGAAGGGTCTGGCGCCGGTGATGGATGGCGACTTCGCCTCCTACTTTGTCGAGGTCGACTTCGTACCGGCGCAGCGGGTGATGAACCATCCCATTCCCGAGGACAACGATGCCTACGCGGAGAGGAGCACCTTTGCCTGGATCCCCTATTCAGCCATCGAGGGGTTTCTGCAGAAGGACATCGATCGCAAGAAGAAGTACAACATCGATCCGGCCTTCCTGCCCGCAGGCAGCGAAACAGCGTGGTTCTGGCCGATCTGGTTGGGTAATCTGCGCCAGGCTGTGGCGACCCGGGCTTTGCCGTGGTAGCCGACCAGGTGAATTGACCGACCGGCAAAGGTGAACGGCACGTGTATCTGGCGCAGATAGGCTTCGTGCATGGGGATCAACCCTTCGCCGCCCTCGATGGCCAGGAGCATCCCCAGAGCAGACACCAGCGACAGCGCGGGAGCTCCCAGGCTGGAACGCATGGCGTGACCGGAGTCGGTCAGCGCTGCCGGCAGGGGGGCAGGGCAAGCCACAGCAGCACCACACATGCCTCGCGACGGTTCCGTCGCCACAGGCTCACCAGTCCCAGAGGCACAGTGATCATCTCGAAGAGATACAGCTGACCCCAGCCGGCCAAACCCGACCATCTTTCGGCAGGAGACTGTCATTGAGCAGAGCATAACACAGACACTCAGATACAGCGAGACCGCTCCCAGGCGGCCGATCAGCTCCCCGGGCCTGGCCCGTCGTGAAGTCGCTGGGCGATTTCGTGGACGAGATGGCGCAGCCACCGGTGGGCCGGATCCTGGTGGACCGCCTGGTGCCAGTACTGCATGACCTGCAGGCTGGGCAGGTCCACAGGGGGAGTCAGCGGGCGCAGACCGGCCCGGTCCATGGTGGCGGCGAACTTGGCCGGGATGGTGACGATATGAGGGGTTCTGTGAAGGATGTGAGGGATGCTCTGGATGTGGGGCAGGCGCAGGGCGACACGCCGCTCGACGCGCTGCTTGCGCAGGGCCTCGTCAAGCAGGCGATCGCCACGGCCCTGTGGCGCAAACAGGACATGGGACTGCTTCAGATACTGGTTGAGCGTCAGGCGACGTTTGATCGCCGGGTGTGTGGCGCTGACGACGCAGACGAATTCATCGACGAACAACTCCTGCTGGTAGACACCGGCGCCGACGTCCTGGTTGCCGATCAGCAGGTCGATCCGGCCGGTCTCCAGTGCATGCTGCGGCTGGAAGGCAGCCGTGGACAGCACCTCGATCTGTACGCTCGGCGCCTGTTCGTGCAGGGCCTCGATCAGCGGCGGCAGGAGAATCAGCTCGCTGTAGTCTGACATCGACAGCCGGAAGACACGCTCCAGGTCGGCCGGGGCGAAGGCCGTGGGCTCCAGCAGAACGGTACGCACCGCCCCCAGCACCTCGTCGATGAGGGGGGCGAGCTCGTGAGCACGAGGCGTGGGGCGCATGCCCTCGGAGGTGCGAACGAAGAGGGGATCACCGAAGAGCCCGCGCAGACGCTCGAGTGCATGACTGACAGCGGACTGGGTACGGTCGAGACGGGCCCCGGCACGCGTGAGACTGCCTTCGCGGTAGATGCAGTCAAAGACATAGAGCAGGTTCAGGTCGGCCCGCTTGATATCAATTTCGTGCATGATGTAAATAACAACTATGAACTTGATTGATGTCAACGACAGGCCGATTCTACCTAGAGACATCTCATCAATTGACACAGGAGTCGGTGTGACAGACACGAAGACATTCAAGATCGCCCTGCTTGCCGGAGACGGCATCGGTCCCGAGATCCTCTCGGAGGCAAAGAAGGTGATGGATGCCGTCCAGGCAGACGGTCAGGTGGCTTTCGAGTGCGTCGAAGCCCCCTTTGGTGGCGATGGGTACCACAAGACGGGTAAGGCATTTCCCAACGAAACCATCGAGGTGTGCGACGATGCCGATGCCATCCTCAAGGGTCCGATCGGCCTGAGCAAGGAAGAGTCGGAGCTGATTCCGGTGGACGAACGTCCCGAGCGCGGGGGATTGCTGCCGATGCGTCGACGTTACGATACCTTCGCCAACTACCGGCCCGTGTACCTGCCCAGGGGGCTGTCGCACTTCTCGCCGCTGAAAGCCGGAGGTGGTAGGCGACGGGATCGATCTGCTGATGATCAGGGAGCTGGTGGGTGGACTCTACTTTGGCCACAAGGAACGGGGCAGGAACGAAGCCGGGAACCGTTTCGTGCGCGAAACCCTCGAGTATGACGAGGAGCAGATCGCCCGCATCCTGCACGTCGCCTTCGGCGAGGCTCACAAGCGCAAGGGAGTCTTGCACAACGTGCACAAGAGCAACGTGCTGCTGTCGAGCGTACTGTGGAACCAGGTACTCGAAGAGGTCGCCCTGGACTACCCGGAAGTGACCGTCGAGCACGTCATCGTCGACGCGGCGGCCACTTTGCTCTGCCTGAACCCGCGCCAGTTCGACGTGATGGTGATGGAGAACATGATGGGGGACATTCTCAGTGATCTGGGTGGCGGCATCCTGGGATCACTCGGGTTGATGCCGTCGGCCTGCGTCGGACCGGCAAAGGCCTACTACGAACCCGCCCATGGCTCGGCCCCGGATATCGCCGGGCGCGGTATCGCCAATCCGTATTCGATGATCGGATCGGTGGCGATGATGCTGGAAACGAGTTTCGGTATGGCGCCGCAAGCACGGACGATCTGGGCGGCGCTGGAACAGGTCTTCATTGACGGCTATGTGACGGCTGATCTGGCCCGGGATGGGGATACTGTGTTGAACACCGCCGAGTTCGGTGACAAGGTGGTGGAGCGACTGACCCCGGAGGCATGAGTCCATGGGCGCCGGATACCAGTGGAACCCGAAGGACTACGCCAGAAACTCGACGGCCCAACTCGACTGGGCCCGGGAGTTGATCGGCAAGCTGGATCTGCACGGTGACGAGGATCTGCTCGACATCGGCTGCGGCGACGGCAAGGTGAGTGCGGCACTGAGCGATCTCCTGCCCAGGGGGCGAGTTCTGGGAATCGACAGCTCGTCAGCCATGGTCGTCCTGGCGCAAAGCAGCCATCCACAGAGCCAACACGCCAATCTCTCCTTTGCCCAGGCGGATGCCCGCACACTCTCCTACGAGGCGCGGTTCGACGTCGTGTTCTCCAACGCCACACTGCACTGGGTCCAGGGGCATGAAGCCGTGCTGGCTGGCATCGACTGCAGCCTGAAACCCGGTGGACGGTTCCTGTTGCAGATGGGAGGACGGGGTAACGCCGCGGCCATCGTCACGGTGATGGAGGAGATGATCGCCAGTCCCAGATGGGCAAAGCACTTCGAGGACTTCGCTTTTCCCTACGGCTTCTACGGTCCAGAGGAGTACGATACGTGGATGGCGTCGACCGCGCTGCTGCCCGCCAGTCTTGCCCTGATCCCGAAGGAGATGGTACACGAAGACGCGGCGGCGCTGACCGGCTGGGCGCGCACGACCTGGCTGCCCTACACCCAGCGTGTGGCTGAAGCAGAGCGGGAGATCTTCGTCGACGAGCTGGTTGCCAGGTACCTGGAGCAGCATCCGCCCGATGGTGCGGGTCGAACCAGGGTGCAGATGGTGCGGCTGGAGGTTGAGGGCCGCAAGGCAGCCGGTGGGGTTACCGGCGCGGGGCGGTGAGGCGCTTCGTCAGCGTCACCTGACCCACGGTCCGGTCGCCAGCGGTGGCGGTGATGTGCAGGCGCCGGTTGTCTGTTTCCAAGTCCAGTCGCGCGGCACGGCGCGTATCGGGAAGCAACAGTGTGACCAGGGTGGCCTCACGGTGCAGATCCTGCGAACACCAACGCAATACACCGGCGCCGGTCTCTGCAGCCGTCGGTGTGACAACCCCCTCCAGCAGTGTGGCCGGCACATCGGCGGCGAAGCTCATGGCCAGCCGTTGGCGATCGCCCTTGATCTGCACGGTACGGGTCCGGCGTCGGATGGCCGCGTGGGTATGGAAGCGCGCCTCCAGGCGGCCGTACTGAGCCATTTCCACGCGGTCGACGATGAGCAGCGCCTTGCCGAGCAGCAGAAAGAGGCGGGCACAGAAGCGACAGACCGGCCCGTCACGCATGGTTCCCATCGCCTCGGTGGCCTCCAGCAGAATGCCGCGATGGCGACCGATGTCGATCTCGCGTGTGCGCACGGTCGAGCCTCCCGTGACGCCGACACCGTTGATGAGCAGGGTGTTCTTGGACGCCGGCATGGCCTCGAACAGCTCGTAGCGCCGCGGACCGAAGGTGGTGTCGAGGTAGGTGCCGATCCCGAGGTTCTCAATCAGCGCCTCGTCACCGACGACGCCCCAGAAGCTGAGCAGATCGCGATGGCCGTGGGGTACTTCGGTGGTGCCGCCACGGATGGCGGCATAGATCTGCGGACCCGGCAGGCGATCGGCAAGCACAGCCCAGTCCATACCGCGGTACAGCTTGCGGGCGGGTCTCTGCACCGGCGCCTGTCGGCCACGTCGGCGCGGGTGGAAGAGCAACAACTCGGCCCTGTCCGGCCAGGCGCCATCCGTTGCACCGCGTTCCGGGAGCAGGGCGTCGAGGCGAGGAATCAGCTCGCTGCAACCGAGCTGATCGGCGGCAGCGTAGTGGAAGGGCATCGGCTTCCAGCTGTTGGCATCGCCGAAGCCGCAGGCGATCCCGTGAGGAGAAAAGTCGAGAGGGAACTCCAGCGTCTGCCGGGTCGCCTTCTGCCGCAGCAACGGGTGCTTCCTGCCGGAGGACCGCTCATGGCTGAGCAGGTACATGAAGGCATATCTCATGCCGTAGTTCCAGTACCCCACCCCTTCCGTCCAGCCGCCGTCGGTGTCCTTCAATCCGTGCATGTAGGGGAGGAAGGAGCGTTCCACCCGTGGCAGGGCTCGACGGGCCTCGCTCAACTCTTCATACATGGTCAGCGCCAGCATGCCGGCGCCACCGGCGCAGACCGTATTCCAGTTCGAGTCGGCACGTGTGAACCAGTGCGCCGGATCACGACGACCCGTATGGGCAAGAAAAGGCCGCAGGGATCGCCGGCGGGCGATGTCGACGAAGGCCCGCCGCTGCGCTGGAGCCAGCGTGTCGACGAGCCAGTCCCAGGCGATGGCCAGGGTTGTGGAGTTCTCACCATACGACAGGTCGAAGACCGCCTGCGGGTCAGCGTTGCCCTGACGCCAGGTGATCCAGGACCAGTATTCCCAGGCACCCATGGCCAGTATGTGGTCTACGGCTGCCCCGCGATAGCTGTCGTGTCTCGTGATATGCCAGGCCACGAGCAGGCTGACCACCCGCCTTTGCATCGTGCGGGCGCGCAGCAGGTGGGCGTTGTGCGTGTTGAGCTTCCAGTCGAACTCCGGGGAGGAGAGGTATTCTGTCGCGTGCAGCAACAGCTGCTTCTGTGTCTCGGCGAGGAATCCGAGCCGCGGCGGACGGCGCAGCCGGGCCAGATGCTCGCCGCTGGCGTAGAGCCGCGGGTGCGCAGTCAGCGGCGCGGACGTGGCCTTGTGCGGAACCCGGCTCATCGTCTCGACTTCACCTCACCCCAGCTCAGGCTGGCCACAACACTGGCCAGGCCGCTGACGTCGGTGAGTCGGGCTGATGTCCCCCTCCAGCACCTGGCTCAGGTCGAAGGGTTGGTCGGCTCCGGCGGGACCGACGTCGATTCCATTCTCAGCGATTCCCCCCCGCATCGAGGTGGCCGTCAGCGAGTACCTGGCGCCAATGGGAATCCTGAGGTCGTCAGCATCCAGAGTGATCTGACCAAAGACGGGTACGGCCAGCAACAGAGTGGCGAGGCTGGTGGTTCGGCAACGCAATGGGGCCTCCTTGAGAGCGGTGGTATCTCGTTATTGTCCTACACCTCGGGCGCCGATGTCAACAGAGACCTGCGCGGTGCCCTCGCGCCCCCGTTCATCGCAGTATATGGTTTCCCTGTTGGCTGGTTGTTCCTCGACACCTGTGAGCCGCCATGAATCTGCACTGGATCGATTGGCTGATCGTCATCAGTCTGCTGGGTTTCATCTGTATCACAGCCTACTCGACGCGTCAGTACATGCGTTCCGTGGCGGATTTTTTGTCGGCCAACCGCTGCGCCGGCAAGTACCTGCTCGGCGTTGCCGACGGTATCGCCGGACTTGGCGCCATCAGCATCGTCGCCCGCTTCGAGATGCACTACAAGGCCGGCTTCACCGCCGCCTGGTGGGACATGATGCTGTTGCCCATCGGCGTCATCGTCGCCGCTACCGGCTGGGTGCAGTATCGCTTCCGGCAGACCCGGGCCATGACTATGGCCCAGTTTTTTGAAATGCGTTACAGCCGGTCCTTCCGGGTTTACGCCGGGGTCATGGGATGTATCTCGGGTATCATCAACTTCGGCATCTTCCCCGCCGTGGGGGGGGCGCTTCTTCCAGTACTACTGCGGCTTTCCGGAGTACCTCGTCGACATGGGCTTCCGTTTTGATCTTGTCTATGCCGTGATCATGGCGTTCCTGCTAGCCGTTTCTCTCACTTTCACCTTCCTGGGCGGTCAGATCGCGGTGATGGTCACCGACTTCTTCCAGGGGATCTTTGTCAACGGCGTGTTTGCCGTGATGAGCATCTTTCTGCTGTTCTTCCTGTTCGACTGGTCGCAGATCATGGAGGCCGCGGCCATGGCACCGGCTGACGCCTCCCTCATCAACCCCATCAACACCGGTAACACCGACAACTTCAACGTCAGCTACTTCCTCATCCAGGCCTTCGGGGCCGTTTACGTGTTCATGGCCTGGCAGGGCAATCAGGGGTATTACGGCGCCGCGCGTTCACCACACGACGCGCGCATGGGTCGCCTCATCGGACAGCTGCGGCCGATTACCCAGACGTTGCCGTTGGTGCTGTTGCCCATGTGCGCCTGGGCCTTCCTCCATCACGCAGACTTCGCCACCGAGGCCCTGGGTGCGCACGCCGCACTGGATGCCATCGAGTCAGAGCAGATCCGCTCGCAGCTGACGGTGACGGTCGCCACGGCTCACTTCCTGCCGCCCGTCATCGTCGGCCTGTTCGCCGCTGTCATGCTCGCGGCCTTCATCTCCACTCACGACACCTATCTGCACGCCTGGGGCTCGATCTTCATCCAGGACGTCGTCATGTCCGTGCGACAGAACCTCCTGGGCGACAACAGCGTGCTCAAGCCCGAGGCGCATATCCGCCTGCTGAAGTACTCGATCTTCGGCGTTGCCGTCTTCCTCTTCCTCTTCAGCCTGCTCTTCAGTCAGCAGCAGGACATCCTGATGTTCTTCGCCCTCACCGGAACGATCTACCTGGGCTGGGCGGGCGCGGCCATCGTCGGTGGTCTCTACTGGAGTCGAGGCACCAACGCCGGCGTCTGGTGCGCCGCCGTCATCGGCGTCGTACTGGCTATCGGTGGCTGGTACTTCACCTACTTCTGGGAGGATGCGCGGCAGTTGCTCGCCGGCATCGCCCCCGACGTGGCGGCCGCCGAGAAAATCCCGATAAACGCCCAGATCCTCTGGTTCTGGACGATGGTGGCGACGCTGGTCACCTACGTGGTGGTCAGTCTCATCTCCGGCGCCGGCAAGCCGGCCTTCAACATGGACCAGTTGCTGCACCGGGGCCGGTACGCCGTCGATGCGGAAGAGGACGCTGCGGAACAGCCCGCATCAAGACAGGGGCTGGCGATCTTCGGCATGGGCAAGGAGTTCAGCTTCGGCGATCGGATGCTGTTCATCTTCTCCTACGCCTACCTGTTCCTCGTCTTCGCCGTCTTCGTGATCGGCACGTTCTACATGCTCTCCACCGACGTCAGCGATGCGGCGTGGGCGAGCTTCTGGTGGGGGTATGCAATCGTCATGCTGCTGCTGACGATCATCATCACCGGGTGGGTCGCCGTAGGTGGTGTGAAGAACCTGCGCGAGATGTTTGTCACGCTGGAAACCCTCGAGCGTGACGACGATGACGATGGCACGGTGGTGGGCCACCGCTCGTTGAGTGACATCCGTCACGGTGTGGGCGAAGCCGAATAGGACGGCGGCGAGGACCATGGGCAAGAAGCAGTCGCTGCGTGTCGCCTCCTGTCAGTTTCCCGTCACCGGGGATGTGAACCGGAACGCGGCGTACATCCGTCGCTACATGAAACGCGCTGTCGGCACCGGTGCCCACCTGCTGCACACGTCGGAAGCCTGTCTCTCCGGGTACGCCGGTTCGGATTTCGACAGCTTTGCCATGTTTGACTGGGGGCTTCTGCGAGGCGAGACGCAGCGGCTTTTCAAGCTGGCGGGCGAGCTGGGTATCTGGCTCGTGCTGGGCTCCGGCCACCACCTGGGTGGGCGGAGCAAACCGACGAACTGTCTCTACCTGGTCGATGACCACGGCCGGCTCGTCGACCGCTACGACAAGTGTTTCTGCACCGGCGGCGACCAACGGGCTTACAGCGCCGGAAACCGGCTGGTCACGCGACGGATCCATGGCGTGACAGTCGGCCTCGCCATCTGCTACGACATCTGTTATCCGCAGCTCTACGTCGCCTATCGGCAGCAGGGGGTAACCCTCATGCTGCACTCCTTCTACAACGCCCGTCACCCGGGGCCGAGCTGCCTCGACGTGCTCAACGACAGGCAGGTGCCAACCCGGTGCGCCGACAACCGCATGTGGGCTGTGGCCAACAATTCCTCCCATCCCTACTCAAACTGGGGCAGCTTCGTGGCTCGTCCGGACGCGACGATCACGAAGAAGCTGCCCCGGAATCGGGCCGGCATGCTCGTGCACGATTTCCCCGACGGCCTGTCAGAGAGGGGCTGGCTGCACAACAACATCCCGATGCAGCTGGCCGCTGACGAGAAGCTGTACTACGGCAAGCCGTCCCGTCATCCACGCCAGACCGATGGCTGTGCCCCGCCCTGACGCGGCGGACCCCTTCCCACCAGATCATGTCGCCGGCGCCGGTGACACCGTCCATGGCTGAGCCGAGGACCTTCACCTTCCGGGCGATCATCGCCGGCAGCGTGCTGTCCCTATGCCTGGCGTGTGGCGCGCCGTACGGCAATATGGTGATCCGCGGCTCGTACATGGCGCTCGATTTCAGCACGCCGGGGGCCATCTTCCTGCTGTTTCTACTGGCTGGGCCGCTCAACTTTCTCGCCCGCACCATCCATCGTCCTCTGGCCCTCGGACGCCGCGAGCTGCTCGTGGTCTACGCCATGCTGATCACAGCGTCGGCCATCACGACGATGGGCCTGTCCGAGTACCTGCTGACCATCATCACGGGGGTGCAGTACTACGCCACCCCGGAGAACGAGTGGGGGCTTCTGATCGCACCTCACGTACCGGGCTGGATGGTACCCCAGCACCCATCCGCGATCACCTGGTTCTACGAAGGTCTGCCCACGGGTACACCCATGCCCTGGCGGGCCTGGGTGGCGCCCCTGGCCTACTGGGCGATCCTGGTGGGTGCTCTGTACCTGGTGATGATCTCTTTCATGGTGATCCTGCGCCGTCAGTGGGTCCAACGTGAACGGCTGATCTTCCCCATCGCCCAGGTGCCCTTGGAGATGGTGCAGGACTCCGGAGACGGCACGCGACCGTTCTTCCGCAACCCTGTGATGTGGGCAGGCTTCATGATTCCCGCCATCGTCAGCAGCCTGAACGGTCTGCACGCGTACTACAACTTCGTGCCGGCGGTGAAGCTGTTGACGACCATCCCCGTCTTCCGCCAGGCGGTCAGCCTGATTATCCGGCTGAGCTTTCCGATGGTGGGATTCTCCTACCTCATCAACCTCGACATCGCCTTCAGCCTCTGGTTCTTCAACCTCATGGCCACCGGCCTGCGCGGGGTCATGGGTGTTCTCGGAATCATCAGCGCCCAGAAGCTCGGGATCTACGGGGCCGCAGCGAAGCCGATCCTGGCACACCAGGGACAGGGGGCACTGCTCGTCCTCGTTCTGTTCGGGCTGTGGGTAGCCCGCCCCCATTTGCGGGATGTGTGGCGCAAGGCCGTGCACGGCGACCCGCAAGTGGACGACTCGGGAGAGATCCTGTCCTATCGGGCTGCCGTGCTGTGTCTGGCAGGCGGGTACCTGACTTTGCTGGTCTGGCTGACCATGTCGGGTCTCGATCTTTGGGCCGCGGCGCTGACTCTGACCATCGCGCTGTTGATTTTTGTCGGCATGACGCGAGTCGTGGCAGAGAGCGGCGTGGCGGCGATCGTGAGCCCCCTGATCGCGGCTTCCACCCTGGTTTCAGCCTCGGGTTCCGTCGTGCTCGGTCCCTCCGGCCTCGTGGGACTGGCCTACACCCACGTGTGGGCTGCCGACATCCGTACGTTCGTCATGGCCTCCTGCGCTCACAGTCTGAAGCTGAGCGAACACATGGGGCACAACCTGCGACCCCTGTTCTGGGTACTGTTGCTGGCGATTCTGATCAGCCTTGTCAGCTCGGTATGCACGATCCTCTACCTGGCCTACGAATATGGCGGCATCAACCTCAACGGCTGGTTCTTCGGCGGCGGCACGCGGGCGCCCTTCACCTTCATCGCCGACAAGCTGAAGACACCCACCGACCCCAGTCTCGAGGGCTGGCTCAACACGCTTCTCGGGGGCGGCTTCATGACGCTGCTGATGCTCGCCCGCCATCATCTGCTCTGGTGGCCCCTGCATCCGGTGGGGTATGCGGTCTCGATGGTCTGGCTTATGGACCAGCTGTGGTTCAGTATCCTGCTGGCCTGGTTGTTCAAATTGGCGATCATCAAGTACGGGGGCCCCCGGCTGTATCAGCTGGGCAGGCCCTTCTTCCTCGGCCTGATCGCCGGACAGTTCGTCACGGCGGGTCTGTGGCTCGTCATCGATGCCATCACCGGGATGACGGACAACGTGGTCTTCTGGATCTGAACCTGCTGTCGCAGGCCAGTGCTCTGTTAAGGAGCGAACCTTGTATTCGACCACCGATGAATCCCGGCTCGCGGCGTTGCGCTCACTCGACGGGTCCACTG
>PBSR01000225.1 GCA_002726335.1 Gemmatimonadaceae bacterium | reverse complement strand
GCGCTGGGCGATGTGGACGGCGACGGTCAGCTGGATGTCGTCGTGGCCAAGATGCACCAGGCATCTTCCCCACAGTCTGTGGCGGTCTACTACAACGATGGGGAGGGGGCCTCCTGGTCGCGGCAGGAGGTGGCCCGGACGGGATCGCACAGTATCAGGCTGGCGGAGTTCGGCGGCAGCGGCCGGCTCAGCCTCGTCGGTGCCAACTGGAATGACGCGGCCCCGACGGGAGGCGTCATCGAGGCCTGGATCAACCGAGGCCAGCAGTAGTCAGATGCCAGTGGCTGCGTGGACGACCCGTCTCCTCTACCTGGCTCGTGGTCTGCTCATCGTCTGGGCCGGGTTCTGGAGTTGGTTCGCCCTCGTGCACCTGGCCGAAGGACTTGGGGCGTTACCTCACGTTGCGAAGATCGTAGTTCCTCTGGCGGGCGTGGCGGTCCTGGCCTGGACGCGACCCTTCTGGGGCGGACTCGTCCTCCTCGCCGGGGCGTTGCTCACGGCGTGGTACTTCGAGCATTCCGCAGCTCGATTCATGCTGTCCCTGCCGGCGATGCTGCTTGCGGTCATGTTCGTCGTCATCGCCCGCTTTGACAGCCAACCGGAGCAGACCCTGCAGAGAGGTAGTCACCAGGATGAATCGGAGCCGACTTGACGTCGATCTTGCCTGACGCCACGGAATTCACACAGACGCGGATCATCGTGTTCGTCGCCATTATCGGCACGGACGCACTGCTGCTGGTCTTCGCCTATCTGATCGGTGTGAGACAGATGACGGGTCTCATCTCAGGCCACAAGCGGGTTACTGCCCACGACGAGGCCGGTCTGGCGCGATTCATGGCGATCCGGCTGTGCTCCCTGGCGGCGGTCTATCTGCTGCTCGGCATCGTCTTCCTGCTTATCTCATCGAGCACCGGGTTCTTCATCTGCACAGTCGGCTTCCTGGCAGCCACTCTCATCGGGGCCATCGCCATGGAAAGCGGGAAGAATCGCTATCTGACGCCACCGGAGCGCCCATGACCACAGGAACGAGAGGCAGCGAGATCGCCCTGGCAACACTGATGCGGGAGGATCCCGGGGCCCCCTGCATCAACTACTGCTGGATGACGAGTGGCTCGTACCTGAGCAAGGTGACGGAGCGGGATTACTGGGTGGATCGCGAGGGTGTGTTCTTCGAATACCTGCAGCGATGTGGCATCAATCTGGTGCCGCAGTGGTACTTCCCCGGTGACGCCCAGAGGAATATCGAGCAGGGCCACCTGGCTCACGAGCACCGTCCAGGTGGGACAGAGGATATCGATAGTCCCGAGGACATCCTCCGTGTGATCGACCGGCTACCGGACGACGCGGCCTTCGAGGCCGAATTCGACATCGAGACGACAGCACGCCAGTACGCGGACAGGTTGAAGGCACGGATCGATCGAACCGAGGGCGAGGTGCTGTTCCTCGATGGTTTCGGTCAGGCGGATTTCATGGGTGGATATGACCGCTGGGGCTATGAGAACTACCTCATCGCCATCCTGGAGTATCCGGACGCCATGCGCCGCTTCTACCACCACACCGCCCTGCGGGGGAGGCTGACCAACCAGGCGATCGTCACAGCTCACGAGCGCTACGGGATCGCCCCCTTCGTCTACAGCGGTCAGGACATCTGCGCCAGTGCCGGCCCGATCATCTCACCACTGCAGTTGCGGGAGCTCTACTTCCCCGAGCTGAAGTGGGCGATGGAGCCGCTGGTCGAGAACGGGATCGGTGTCATCTGGCACTGCGATGGTGATATCGGTCCGATCCTCGATGACATCCTGGATCTGGGTGTGGTGGGGCTACAGGGATTCGAGGAAGAGCACGGTGTGAGCTACGACGAGATCGTACGCCTGAGGGACCGGTCCGGGCTGCCCATCGGTGTCTGGGGGTGTGTGTCGGTGACCACCGTGCTGCCGCACGGAACCGTCGAACAGGTGAAGCAATCGGTGGAGCGATCGTTTGAACTGGCTGGCAGAGGCAGGGGATTCGTGCTCTCTTCGACGAGCAGTGTCATGCCGGAGGTCCCCCACGATAACATCGATGCTCTTTTCGAGCACGGCGGACACTTCGGCGCCGACTTCCTGTCGTGACGACTACGCGGTGACCTCGAGCACTAGCGCGTCGCACCGTAAGCGGGTTCGTTGGTGAAGCGTTCGGTGGCCAGATCCAGAGTGATCTCCGTAGCAGGGGGCAACTCGACCCGCACGCGGGGGCCCTCAACGGCGGCCGTCCGGGTCTGGTGGGTCACCGGCGGCGCGGCGTAGTCGACCGATGTTCCCGGGAAGTCGCTCGTCAGCACCGAGTATTGGGCCGTGCCGAAGGTGTGCTCACCGTACGCTCCCGCCTGCAGGACCAGCTCCCGTCCCTCGATGGGATTCAGGTTGACCAGGTGCAGGAGGGTGCGACGCGCCTCGACCTTCTCCACCAGAGCGGCCACATCCGGCGGCAGACCCGGGCGTCCACGTTGGGCGTCAAAGTAGCTGACCCGTGCGAACAGCAGGCCGCCGTTGTAGATCGGTTGTGGGGCGCCACACACCAGCTGCAACAGGCCTTCCGTCGTCACCGGGTTGGTCTCCTGCCAGCGGTGTTCACCGTGCTGCGTACCCACCTCGGTATCTTCGCGGATGACGGCGAGACGCTGAACGACCTGCTGGTAGCTGGCCTGGAGGATGCGTTCGGGATGGTCCGGGTTGTCGCCGGCCAGGTAGCGCAGCCACGGCTGGTCGTGGCCACCGTCTTCCTTGTTGTGGAAAGCCACCACCTCGTTCCAGTCGTAGGCCTCGGCCTGTCGTACCCGTTCGATTCGCTCCCAGTCCTCGTCGGCCATGGACAGATTCCACAGGGCGGACAGGAAGATGGGAGAGGGGGGCTGCCAGTCGAACCAGCCGGCATCACCGTAACGATAGGGGACCAGGAGGGTTTCGTGCCGCTCTCCCATGGCTGTCATCTGGCCGATCCAGTGGTGCCACAGGCTCATGTGGTTCTTGCGGACGTCCCGCTGCTCTCCCAGATCCAGGATACGGTCCATCTGCCGACGGGGCAGCTCGAGGTAGCGGTCGTCGCGGGTCAGCAGATAGGCGTTGGCTGCGGCCGTGATGGCCGTCATCTGGATGTTGTACCAGCCGTGGGGATAGGTCCAGCCGTAAAGGCCGCCGTACCACTTCCCGTCCAGGTACTCCCCCACGGTGCCGGAGTGGCCGACGTTGTCCGGCATGAGCCAGTCGTTCTCACGGGCTCTGTCCATCCAGGCGTCCGTGTATTCCAGGACCCAGTCGCGGTACTTCTCATCTCCCGTCAGCAGGAAGGCATTGGTCACCAGACTCGTCGCCGACAGGTTGCCGACGACCTCACCCTTCTGCCAGCGATCGTGCATCGCCTGCCCCATACTTCGAGCTTTGGCCGGGTCGAGGGTATCCTCATAGCTGTCGATACCGGGCAGATCATAGAAGGGGAGTCCGTACGTCTCGCTGGCGCGGTGGCTGGAGGTCTCGCGGGCCTCGTCGGGTGTGTAATGAGGACCGCCCGATCCGAGACGCGCCGACAACAGGATCTTGTGTTCGGGGTCGTAGTTCTGCGCCTCCGGGTCTTCGTTGAGAAAGAACCCGGCGAAGCGGCGGGCGCGCATGTGGAGCTGCCCCGCGGAGGGATCGGCCAGGCAGAGGTGGTAGAAGAAGACGTCACTCTCCGACTGGTGGAAGGTGTCCATGACGCGGGCGTATTCCTTGTGCGCCTGGCCGCGTCGGGTGAGCTGACGGGTCACCGTCTCCCAGCCGCGGTGGGACAGGTCCACCAGATCATCACCACCGCCCAGCAGATAGAGCAGGGGCCAGTTGGTGTAGCCCTCGTAGAAGTCATCCGCACCACCGCCCCAGCGATCATCGTAGATGAGCTCGCCGTCATCGTGGGTGTAGCGATCCAGGAAGGGGTAGACGGCGTCGCTCATGGTAGACATCAACAGGCGCTGCTGGGCCGCCCACGACGGGGGGCGGGTTACCGGTACGGTGGCGGCGATGATCGGCGTCATCACGCACCCTCCTCCATCGGCCGGTATGCGTCGGGAACACCGGACTTGATCACATCCTGCTCGAGAAACTCCGTCCACGTCGCGTGGGTCCACAGGGCGCTGGCGCGCACCAGCTGGTGGCAGGCCGCTTCCTGCTTCCCCTCTCGATACAGCTGCAGAGCCCGCTCGAAGGGCTCCCTGGCCTGCTGCAGCAGGTCGACGGCCTCGCGGCGCTCGAAGTTTACCAGCCCTTCGGCGATCAGCGAAGAGTCGTACTCCATGGTGCCGTTGGTCAGGTTGTCGAGGTAGGGCTCCACGACGCTGAAGGGATGATCTACGTAGTCGACGTAACGTTCTTCCTCGGGGTACTCCTCGCGGCCCTCTTCGTCGACGATCGCGGCTTCGGCCAGCTGTCTCCCGAGCTGTTCGGCTTCGCCCATGGCCCGCTTCAGATACGTCGTATGCACCGGCAACCCACCGACATAACGCATGCCGAAGGCGAAGACCCACTTGCAGATTTCGGCGGTGGCCAGTCTCTGCATTCCCTGGTTGCTGGCGCAGGAGATCGAGGCGAAGGGCATGCCGGCCATCTCGCCACTCCAAATAAAGGGGTAGCAACGCTCGATGAAGAGGTGACACTGGGCGCTGGGTCCCCAGAAGTGGACAGGATCGGCAAGGATCCAGCCATTGGCCTGTTTCACCTTGGCCATCAGCTCTCCCTCCTTGCCCATGCCATCGCGCTGGGCGCAGGAGTGATCTTCGCTGCGGATGCAATTGAAGCAGCTGGCGCAGGGCTTGATCTCGTACTTGTGCAGATGGACGAACTCCACCTCTACCCCAGTTACGCTCTCAGCGCCGGCCATGGCCGAGTGCAACAGCCCGGCCGTGAATCCCTTTGTCCTGCCACTCGCCAGCAGCGCCAACACCTTGGCCATGTCAGTTTCCCCTGTCGTGGTGTCTGCAGCGGCCATATGCTACGCAACCCGCGTCGCGGAGGGAAGGCGACGAATCGGAGTTGCCAGACTACCTTACGCGCCAGGAACAGGGAGGGTGCCGCCATGGAAAAAGTCGATGTCCACGTGCACGTCTTCGATCGTCTCCGTCCCGAGTTCCCCCGCGGTGTCAGTGCTCTGGCGCCGGCCGACAGAGAGGCGACGGCAGAGCAGCTGCTGGCGGAAATGGGGGAGGCGGATATCGATAAGGCCGTGCTCATCGATATGGGAGGGACCGATATCGAGCAGCACAACTACGTCGCCCACTGCGTGAGAACGTGGCCGGATCGGTTCACGGCCACGGGGCTCGTCGATGTGGCCGACCCGGCCGCCGCCGACAGACTGACCGAGCTCTACGAGGCCACCCCGATCGAGGGGATTCGTCTCGGTGGCGGACTCGGGGATCCAGCCGCCGAACAGGCGGAAGATCTGACAGCCTACCCGCTGTTCCAGCGGGCGGCAGAGCTTGGCGTCAACATCAACCTCTACGGGCGCAGCGATGGCGTCGCCAGCATGGAGTTGCTGGTGGCAGCGTTCCCCGGCATCAACATCTCTCTCGATCATCTGGGGATCTGTCCGTCGACGCCGCTGGTGCCTGACGCCTGGGTGCGTCCTCGTTTCGAGCAGGAACCACTGCCGCCGGCGACGTACGAGCAGATCCTGGGACTGGCTCGATACGACAACGTCCATGTGAAGGTTTCCGGGGAGTACGCCTTTTCCAAGGCCGCCTATCCGTACGCCGACATGAAGCCGATGGTCGAGCGTGTGTACGAGACATTCGGTCCCGAGCGGATGATGTGGTGCACGGATTTTCCGTGGATCGTGGCGGAGCCGGGGTACGGCCGGCTGGCGCAGATGATCGACCACCACCTGCCCGGGATTCCGACGCGGGAACGAGAGATGATGATGGGTGGCAACGCCCTCGGCATCTGGTTCAGGAGATAGACCATGGCAACGACCGATCTGCTCAAAGTCGGAGTACTGGCCTGCAGTCGCTACGTCCACACCAAGGGAATCTGGGGACCGATCATCGAGCCAGAAGCAGATGGCGGACCCTCCGCGCAACGAACGCGGATGACGGGGATGGCCATCACCCACGTCTGGGACGTGGACCGGAGCGGCGCCGAGGAGTTCGTGCAGCAATACAGAGGAGCGGAGATCGTCGACGAGTACTGGGACATGGTGGGGAAGGTGGACGCCATCATCCTCGACGACTTCGATTCCTGCCTCCACTTCAAGCACCTTGCCAGGCCCTATCTGGAGGCGGGGGTGCCCATGTTCATCAACCGGCCCTTCGCCCTCAACGTGGAGGATGCCCGGACGATCCTCGATCTGGCCGCCAAACACGACACACCGATCATGTCGGGATCGAGCTTCGAGTACGCCCCGGAGATCGCTCAAATCAGGAGCAACATCGAGGAGATCGAGCCTCTCTCCGGATACTGCGCCGCCAACTCCATGTCCGACTACGCCACGCACGGGGTTCACGGTGTGTTCTTCGCCTATGCCTGTGTCGGTGGCGGCATTCGCAGCGCCGCGTACCAGACGCCGGACTGGCACACGCCGAATGGCCTGGTGACCATCGAGTATGAGGGGCGGGACGGGGGCAAGCCCTTCTACGGCTGCGTGCAGGAGATCTCCGGTGTGTGGGCGTGGATGCGAGCCTTCGGCAGCCGGACCTTCGAGCAAAGCGTACACGCGGGGACACATTTCTGGCCACCGATGATCATCGCAATGCAGAAGATGTTTCAGACCGGACAGATGCCGGTGACACACGACGCGCTGTTCGAGAAAACGCAGCTGTTCCTGGCAGCCTTCAAGTCGCACGTCGAGTGCGGCGGCGCTCCCGTGGCGCTGGACGATATCGGCGACTGGACCGCGCCGCTGCTGAATCCCGATCCCTACCCGGATGGTTTCTTCAACCAGTAGAGGCTCAGACGATGGACATGCTCCTGCGCCATCTCACGATCGGCGAGCTGGCAACCCTCTTCGAGCGCCACCGCGGGCGATCTCCCGCACCCTATCTGACCGACCCCGAGAGAGTCGCCCGGGCTCGACGGCTGGCGCGGAAGAACGGCCAGTGGCAATCCCTCGCCAACGACTTCGATCCCACCGCCCCCATCGCTGTGCTCAAACGATCGGCGTATCGGAACTTCCGTCGTGTCGGCGACCGTCGCGTTCCCGAGGCGGCCGCGGCCGAGCGGCGAGGCCAGCTCGGCCAGGCATTCCTGGCTCTCTGGCTCGATCACCCCAGGGCCGATGTGGACTACCTGCAGGATCTCATGTGGGCGTACTGTGACGACTGGACCTGGGTCATGGCAGCGCATGAGGGTCGGGGCATCGATCTGGGCTCGGTCAGCATCGGCGTGGTGCTGGCGGAGATTCTCCACGTGGTCGGGGACCGGCTCGAGGAGGAAGTACGAGCGCGCGTCACCCGGGCCATCGAGCGGGAGATCTTCGAAAAGTACTGGGACTACCGGCACCCGGATGAATGGAAGACGGTACGCATGAATTGGAACCACGTGTGTAACGGGGAGATCATCCGCACCGCCCTCTACCAGATCGAGGACCCCCATGTCCTGGCCCACATGACTCACGTGGCCATCCAGAATATGAGCTATGCCCTGGACGGCTTTGCCGCCGACGGTGGCTGCGAGGAGGGACCGGGGTACTGGGCTTACGGCTTCGGCCACTACCTCGCCGCCGCCAACGCTCTGCTTCACAAGACCGACGGCGAACTCAACCTGCTGGCAGGGGAGCGTATCGCTGCCATCAGCCGCTACCCGCTGGCCGCCCACATCGAGGGTCCCCTGCGCTCCACCTTCGCCGACGCCAGCCACGGGTACGTGCCGGCCGAGTATCCGATGATCATCAATCAGGTCCACCCTATGCCCGGGCTGTACGGGCTCTGCGCCACCCATCCGGATCGCACCCTGCGACTTGGATCGCCCCACGAACTGGCACTGTACAGCGGCAGGAAAGCACCGGCCAAGCCCGAACTGAGCGATGCCCACCTGCCGGATCTGGGTCAGGTGAAGATGCGCGGCAAGCCGGGTCGCCGGATGCTGACGGTCATGGCCCTGGCGGGCAACAACGGCGTACCCCACAACCACAACGATATCGGCAGCTTCCTCGTGCACCGGGGTGACCGGTTGTGGCTCGATGATCCCGGCGGCCCCATCTACACGCGCAAGACCTTCAGCGCTCGCCGTTACGACATCATCTTCTGCAATTCCCTCGGCCACTCCGTGCCTCTGATCAACGGCGTGCAGCAGAAGGCCGGCGCCCGTTACCGCGGTGTCCTGAGCGTGGAGAATCTCAACGGCCGGGGTGAGAAGACGGCCGTCATCGACATGAGCCGGGCCTATCCGCGGGGGACGGTGCGTTCTCTCGTGCGTACACTCACACTGGATGGGGAAGCCAACACCCTGGAACTGGAAGACGTGTACGAGTTCAGCGGCACGCCGACGGCCCTGGAGGAGGCCTTCATCACGCTCGAACCGGCAAAGGTGGCTGCCGGCGGCAAGAGCGTGCAGATCGGTCCCCGAGGACGCGGTCTGCTGCTGTCCGCCCCGGACACGGCGGGGCGGTTCCGTGTCGCCATCCTCGAGGAGGAATCGAAGGAAGGCCGTACGGACAAAGTGATCCGGCGTGTCACCTTCACACCCCGTACGCTGTCACGGCAGATGCGGCTCGTCTTCCGCATCGCCTAAGGACGCCAGCCACGGGATGCCGTGTTGCGATTGCCTCGGAGATTGTGAACACCGCGCATGGCCTTCACAGGTGGCCTCGACAAGCTGTTGCTGCCAGAGGGGCGCAGGCGATCGACGCGGAACTGGAGCGCCGGGTGGTTGTGGAGACCTCACTGCGTGATTTCGCCTACTATGTCCGACGCGTGCGGGAACTGACCTTCCCGCAACAGGCTGCGGAGGGCAGTTTTCAGATAGCTGGCGAACATATCGGCAATGGCTACGCGGCGATCGGTTCCAGTTTCTGCTCCTGCCGATGTTTGTTGATCCGATCGAGCTGCCAGGGTACAAGGCTGCCATCGGGACGGAACCGAGGCATGTGCTTTCCCTTCACCGTGGACATCGGCATCAACGGCGGCTGGGCGCGCAGTTGCCGCAGCGAGGCCGCATCGAGTCGGTCACCGACCGTCAGATCGACGACGTCGATATCCTCAATACGAGTGGTGCCGAGACCACGTTCGGCGGCCACCTGCAGGTAGGGAGTGGCCTGCGGGTCGATGCCCATCAGGTACGTGCCGACCACATCCACGAGCACTTCACTGGCGCCCATGATCGTCCATCCCAGAGGTCGGTTGTCACCGTGGTTGAAGCCGGTGCCATCTCGCCCGATCAATCCGTCGACGACACTCAGCTGGGGGATGCCCAACTGCAGTCGGGCGACGGTCTTGTCGGACTGCTTGTGGCAGAAGCGCTCTTCGTGCAGGCTGATACCGCGCTCGGTGATGTCGTGGGCCTGGTCGGCGAAGGGCTCGTCTTCGGTCTGCTGGGCGCACATATGTCGCTGCGGACTCAGTATCGTGCCCTGAGTGTTCTTCATAGCCAGGGTCGTCAGGCTCAGGTTGTGGCACTTGGCCACAGGTACGTTGAGGTAGAAGGCACACTCGGTGGCCTGCCGGGCAAACGTCAGCTGGGGGAAGACGACGCCGCCGGGAATCGCCACCTCCACACCCCCGGCCAGGTCCAGATCTATCAGCTCGAGCCCCACCCGCCCTAACCCCTGCGTGTATCCGCTGAGCTGCGCCCAGTGTCCACGCTTTTTGTGGCCGTACCCTTCGCCTACCAGCAACTGGTCCTGATCGGCTCCCTGCTCCAGCAGGGCGTCGACCAGACCGGCAATGAACCCCGGGTGGGTGATGATGCGGCTGTCCGGAGCGGCCGGGACGGTGATGTTGGGGTTGAGGAGAATGGTCCCCGTCTCGGGCAGAGGCAGTTCCAGTCGCTGCAGCGCCTCCCTGGCGAATTCACGGTATCGCTCGAAGGGCGCCGTCGTACCCTCGACATTCGTTCGATACAGATACACACATTCCATGTCCAGTCTCAATCTGCTCCGCTCCATGGTCTGATGCTCTCAGGCGCCGGCTGCCAGCATGCGATCGACGACCTGCTGCCGGTACTCCTTCGACAAGCTGCGAAAGTACGCACTGTAGCCGGTGACGCGCACCACCAGGTCGGGGTGCGACTCGGGGTCTTCGTGTGCCGCCAGCAGCTGTTCGCGGGAGATCACGTTGAGATTGATCAGCGTCCCCCCGAGCTCATTGTGGGTCCTGATGAGGGCGACGACGCTGTCGATGCCGCCGAGGGTGCGTGCCAGAGAGCTGTCGAGATCGAGTTGCAGTGGCGTCGTGTTCCCCCAGCGGGGCTGCACCGCCGCCACGGCCGTCGACTTGGCCGTCGGCGCGCCGCCGCCACCCGGCAGGAAGCCGGGATCCGGGTTGGCATTGTGGGCGACGGGGTCACCGGCGTGTCGACCGTTTGGTGTGGCCCCCAGCTTGCTGCCAAAGGTGTTCACCGTACCATGTGAGAACAGACCGGGCAGCACGCGGTAGCCCTTCGGCGTGGGCGTGCCGCGCACGAGGTCGCCGTAGGTTTCACCGATGCGCAGCGCCCAGTAGTCGGCGCGTGTGCCACCGGTACCGAAGCGGGGGATGGACTTCATCATCAGGCGCACGTCTTCGGCTTCTTCCCAGTCGCCCGCCAGCAGGTCCGCCAGCTCCTGCCACGTGAGGCGTTGTTCGCTCTGCACACGCTGTTCGATCGCGGCGAAGGAGTCGGCCACCGTGGCCAGGCCGATGCCGTCGACGGTCAGGTTGTAGATGTCGACACCACCTTCGGCCACGTCCAGGCCGCGCTCGACGGGGCCATGCATGAACAGGTTGAGGACGATCTCTGAGGTGAGGCGG
>PBSR01000224.1 GCA_002726335.1 Gemmatimonadaceae bacterium | reverse complement strand
CGGACACCGATCAGAACGCCAACGGCATTCCTGACTGGGAGGAACCGTTTCTGTTCTACTGGGCCGATCCGCCCGAGTTCATCTACGACCTCGACTTCAACAACAATGGCCTTCCCGACCTGACTGAGAACGACGACCGGCCGGACTATCCATACGACAGGGGATCGCGGGGCAATCACCTGTTCCTCAGTTGGAAGGATCCGCTCCCGTACGTCGAACTGTTCAGCATCGGCCGCTATGGCGCCGAGAGCATCGCCGCCGGCGGTGACAGCGATGTGCGCTACGTGCGCTACCAGTTGGGCTATCGTCCGCAGGGCGACGGCCATGTCCTGCTGCGCGGCGACCTGAAGAGCGTCGAGGACTCCATTCCGGATCCCGTGTTCATCTGGCGTACGACGGCCAATCCGCGGGACAACTCGAACGTCATCCAGGACCCGACGAGCTACAACCTGCTGGCACTCAAGGATCCCGACCCAGATCCGATGCAGATGCGCAAGAGCACGGTCAGCACGGTGCAGCTCGACAGCGATTTCGGGCCCCTGTCCGGCCTGTCGGTGTTCACCAACTACAAATGGATGCTGAACCTGCAGCAGGAGGACGAGTTTGCCGACGGTTCGGCGCAGGAGGATGGGACGCTGAGTCGCCTGACGATGTCGACACGGCTGGAGTATGTCTATCCCCTGCGAGACGACCTGCATCTGTACGCGCGCTTGCGCCACCTGTTCTGGCATGATGCCGGCTACTCCGCGGCGACACGCCAGCACTGGATGACGTGGGGGCCGCTGTTTGAGCAGTCCCTGAAACTGACCGAAAAGACGTCGCTGGTCGCCGGTCAGGAGGGGATACCGTGGCTGCTGCCAATCGCGCACTCCGACTATGACGACGATTCACGTGATTTCGACCGCTGGACGAACGTCTTCATGGTCCGTATGCAGGGCACCTATATCGGCTGGAAGACGGTGTCCGAGTTGGGGTTCCAGCACGAGAGAATCGACACTCCGGGGGCCGAAGTCAGCAACCGGACCTTCTTCCTCGAGATGTATTTCGGCTTCTGATCCATGACGAGATCCAGCTTGGTATCAACGGGTCAAGTGGGTAAATTCTACTGATGCTCCATCTCCTGATCGTCATCGCCACGGTAGCCACCGGGGTCATCGTGTCCCGCCCGGTACCCACCGAAGAGTTGCTGCAAGACCGCTTCGCTCTTGGCCAGCGGTACTACGCGGCGAACGATCATGAGAATTCGGTCGAGGTGTTCAGCGAGATCCAGAGTACGCCCAACTACCGGCTGCTCGACGTGGATCGCATCGAAGTCGCCATCGATGATCTTGTGTTGCCCTTGCGTGTGGCGGCAACCTATCAGTTGGGCAATTCGTATCGCAATGTGGGCCGCACGCTGTTGGCGCGCTCGCGCAGCCTGGCCGACGAGGGGGACCGCGACGAATCCGACCTGCGCCTGCTGGAGTCTGTCGCCGCCTTCGACAAGGCCCGGGGCTACTACCGCACCCTTGTCGACGACGAGCAGCGGGCGCCGTTGCACGTGCGTGTCATGTCGCAGTATCAGATCGTCCGCGCCAGTTACCAGACCGAGGATTACCCTGGGGTGGTCACCGAGACGGAGGTCCTGCTCGAGCGCTTTCCGGGGTCGGAGTACGAAGAGGCAGCACTCTACGACCGCGGCTGGGCGTATTTCAATATGCAGCGGCACCGGGAGGCGATCACGACGTTCGACGAGTTGCTCGCCGTCAGCGACGACGCCCTCAAGCGAGATCGCTCGCTGTTCCAGATGGGCGAGAGCTATGGCGAACTCGGCGAGCAGGAAGAGGCCCGGACGGCCTATCAGAAACTGGTCGATCTGTACGACTTCAGCCTGTTGAGCGACAAAGAGTTACGGGAGATGAAGTCGCAACGGTTGCGGGGGCTGGTGCAGGAGACGACCCGCGAACTGGTGGCCAAAGCGCAGATCCGTATCGGTGATTCGTACGCAGCGCAGGGCCGGATCGACGACGCCATCGCCGCCTATTCACGGGTCCCCGAAGCGTACCCGGAAGAAGCCCTGATCGTGCAGAAGTCGTACGACAATATGGCCACCATGCTTCTCGGGCAGCAGGGAGTGGACGCCGGCGTGCGCGTGCTGCGCCAGGCGATCGAGCAGGTGGAGGACACCCATTTCCGCGGCCGGGCGCAGCTGCGCATCGCCGGCGTGTTGTTCCGCGACGGACGCTACCGTGACGCCATCGGTGAGTATCAGGTCTACCGGCGGGCATACGGAGATCAATCCCGTGCCATCGGTGTTGGACTCGACGAGGTGTTGTTCTCAGAGGGACAGGCGTATCGCGAGCTGGCCGCCAGCGCCGACGGTGGTGAGCAGGACCTGCAGGCAGCCCACGATGCCTACACAGCCGTCCTCGACGAGCATCCCTTCAGCCGCCGCCGGTCGGAGGCCCTCTACGGGCTGGCTCACACACATGTAACTGGTGGACGCCTGGACGAGGCAGTCAGCACGTTCGCCGCCACGGTCGACGAGAATCCCGCCGCGGCGGTCGCACCGCACGCGATCAGCTGGTGGGCGCGAGTGCGTTTTCAACAGGGCGATGCCCCGCAGGCCGCACAACTGTATCGGCGGTTGCTGAACGAGTATCCGGGATCAGAGTTGACACCACAGGCGTGGAAAGATCTGGGCCTGGTCTACAAGTCTTCCGGGCAACTCGACGACGCTGTCGAAGCTCTGACCCATGTCGATCCGACGTTCGAATCCTGGCCCAAGGTACAGGCAGAGGCTGCCGACATACTGCTGGCCGCCGGGCGTGCAGAGCGGATCGACGAGGTGTTGCGTCTCGACGAGGCATTGCGTCGGGCCGCCAAGGCAGGTGATGACGAAAGTGTCGCCGAACTGCACTACGTTCGCGGCCGGATCGCACGTGAACAGGGGGATCGCGTTTCCGAGATCGATCACTTCTCGCAGGTTCTGCTGATCTCGACAAACCCGGACCTGGCGACGTTCTCCCGATTCTTCCGCGGCATCGCCCAATACCAGGCCGGCAGCGCCCTGGATGCGACGGGTGACAGCCTGGCCGCCGAGCCACAATTTGAGGCCAGCATCGCCGACCTGCAGGCGGTGCTGGACACAGGAACGGCGGACGAGATTCGACTCGTCGCGTTCCGTACGCGCGGCGTCGCCCTGACGCGACTGGGCCGCTCGGAAGAAGCTGTCCGAACCTACGAGGGACTGATTGCCGCGGCCTCGTCGCCTCTGGAACGGGCCGAATTCCAACTGATGCTGATGGAGCTGTACTACGATCTGGGGCGCCTTGATGACACCAAGGTGGTAGCTCGGCAATTGATCGGCGGAACCTTCGAGGAGGACGCCGCCGCCGAATTCGCCATCCGCGACCGGGCTTACTTCGTCCTCGTGTCGGTGCTTCTCGAACAGGACCGCTACGGCGACGCCTACCAGGCGTCGCAGGCGGCGTTGCGCCGGTTCCCGGCATCTGCCAACCGCGCAACGTTGATGCTGGTCAGTGCTCGCGCCCTGTTCTTCAATGAAGAGTATGAGAAGGCGGCAGCCGCCTTCGACGGCTACGCCAGTGCCTACCCGGCCACGTCGGAGACACCGCAGGCGGTCTACCAGAAGGGCTATGCGCACGAGATTCTGGGCGAGTACGAGCGAGCAGCGGCAGCGTTTGGCGATGTCGCGACTCGCTTCCCACAACATGGTCTGGTCGCCGAGGCGCTCTACCGTGCTGGCGAGAATCTGTACAACGCCAGCCACTTCGAGGAGGCCCTGGTCGAATACCTGCGCACGGTCGATGATCACGCCGGTGCCGAGCCGGCCCCGAAGGCGCTCTACTCCGCCGGCTGGACCTACATGGATCTGGACCGCGAAGAGGACTCATTGGCGGCGATGCGGCGGCTGGTGGACGAGTACCCGGGCAGTGGGTTCGCGCGCTACGCCCAGTTCTCGATCGGTGACTACTACTACAGCAAGAAGCGCTTTCTCGACGCCCGTGGCGCGTACGAAAAAGTCGTGCGCCTGTTCCCGGGGACCGAAGAGGCGAGCAAGGCGCAGGCGCTGTTGGGCGATGTCGAGGAGGATCTGGCGAGTCGGGCGTACGAGAGTGCCTTCGAGCACTTCCAGCGGGGTGACTACACCACGGCGGCGGATGGCTTCGAGGCGATCTACGAGCAGTATCCGAGCAGCTACTCGGCTTTGGCGGCGCTGGCCAACAAGGGCGTTGCGCTTGAGCATCTGGGCAACAGTGATGAGGCGCGCCGCACCTACGAACGGCTCATCGCCGCCTCGTCCGGGGGGGGCGACGCCGACGACATCTCGAACTTCGCGCGCTTGCGCCTGGAGAATCTGTGAGGGTGATCAACGTGAAACGAACCAAAGCGTGGCTCCTGGTCGGTGCCGCGGCCCTGCTGCTGGGTGTGGGCTGCCTGTCTCTGACACCGATCCAGGCGATGCACAAGGTCGAACTGGAACCCGGAGTGACGGCTTCCGGCCAGTATGAGGTCAATCCCGTGGACGGCAGCGTGTCATATGTGCATGAGGGCCTGCGGCTGCGCGTCGAGCATCTGTCCGCAGACATGCTCGATGCACAGATCCCTGGTGTCGAGAACCCTTACGTCTACCGTCACGTAGACTACGACCAGGGATTCGTGCCGCAGCGCTTCACGATCTTCCAACTGACGCTGAGCAATCCGACGTTCGACAAGGTTCTGGCCGAGCCGCAGCGATGTCATCTGGTCACCGATCGTGGCAAAGTACTGCGACCCTACGCCCTGACGCGGACCAGCGCGACGGGAGACCCACGTAACTTCGAGACCTACTGGCTGTCCCGCGGAGTGCAGAGCGGCAACGCCCAGAAGATCTACCTGGAGCGCATGGCGGTGTTACGTGGCGCGATCTTCCAGCCGAACAGCTTCGTCTTCAAAGGCAACACGTACTCGGGCAAGCTGGCCTTCGACCCACTGCCGCTCGACACCGAGGAAGTTGTGCTGCACCTTGACCGGCTGGTTCTCGAGTTCGGCATCTATGACATTCCGAAGACGCAGACGGACCTGGAGTTCCGCTTTGCCGTCGACAGTCGAATCGTTGACGCAGGCGTGGCGGCCCGATAGGGGCTTGTTTTTTCGTTCGATGTATAGGCAGACGTGAAAGGAGGCATATCGACACTCGATGAAGCAGTATCTTGCTACCAACCAACCATCGCACCAGGGCCATCGCTGCGGTACGCAGTGGATCCCTGTTATTTCAAACCCTTCGTAGGAGAATTCCGATGAAGCGCGTAGTTCTGTTCGGTCTGGCCGGGGCTCTGGCCCTGTCCACAGCCGCCAGTGCTCAGTTGATGGGCAATGGCAACTTCTGGTATTCCGGTGACGGTTCGATCCCGAACCTCTCCGAGGCGATCGACGGTGACATCAGCAACATCAAGGCACACGGTTACCACCTGTCGTGGGCACCGTCGCAGGTGTTCCAGTGGGGTGACCAGTACGGCTACTCGAAGGACTCTGATCTCGAGTCCCGTCGGATCCGTATCTACGCCATCGATCTCGACAACAACCTGTACCTGGCCGATGGTGAGGATCCGGCAGAGAACGGCACGGACGCCGACCTGACGACGCACTACTTCTTCGCCTGGGACGCCGACAATCTGTATACCGCCGCCGATAACGTCGACAACCACTACGACATCATTCCGGCTCCCGATGGTGGTGATGCCAACTTCTGGCAGCGTGACACCTTCTGGATCACCATGGACCTGAGTGACGGTGCCGGTCCGAACAACGGCAATACCATCGTCGAATGGCGCGTCAGCCCGCTCAACACTGGCGAGGCTGGTCACTCGATGCACATCGCACACTACGCCGACGGCGAGGGTTCGCAGGTCATCTACGGTGACGACCCGAGCTACTTCCTCGGCGCCGAAGTACGCGGCGGTCCGAGCGCCACCGGGTACTGGTTCGAGGCGAACGCTCCGTGGGACCTCGTGTTCCTCTTCGCTCCGGATCTGCGTAGCAACGTGGGCGCCGGTTTCGCGTTCCGCGGTCGTTTCATCATCCCCGATCCGGACGGTGACGACAGCTATGGTCAGACGTACTTCGGCGGTGACCAGAACGATCTGGGCACCAACGCCAAGTGGCCGCGCTTCGTTCTGTCCGACGCCAACACGACCAACCAGACGGCCGTGGAGGCGACGACCTGGGGCGCAGTCAAGTCGCTCTACAAGTAAACGGCGAGCAAGCTCGCTAGGGCGAGCAAGCTCGCTGACGTAGTTGGTATCTGACGAAGCCGGGCGCCGTGTGCCAGGAGGGGCACGGTGCCCGCTCCGTCGATTTTCTACCTCGGATTTCGGGAATAGACTCTGAAGCGACGATGAGTACGAGCGTCCTCATACGGCAACCGAAGTGGTGGCTCGTCGGCCTGTGTGCCTCGGCGGTCGTGCACTTCGTTGTGCTCGGTTCGTACCTGAGTCTCGGTGAGCGTGTCCGTGAGGCCGTGCAACGCATCACCTTCGAGCCGCCACCGCCGCCGAGTGTGTTCATCAAGCCCCCACGTTCAACGACGCGGGTGCTCGAGTTCCGCAAGACGCCGGTGCCGCGTGGCAGCTATCTGCGGCAGAAGACGAAAGTCGCACGGACTCGAGTGCAGCAGGTGCAGGCTATGGTGGCCATGCGCACCGACAATCTGCTCAGCGACCTCGACGCCTCGAAGATCGCGCCGCCGTCGCTGCGCCGCAGCGCGCGCATGGGCATCGGATCCGGCACTGCCACCGGTGCTGGCGGCGGATCCTTCGCTCTGGCTTTGCCGACGTTGAGCAACGTCGAAGTTCGTGGCGTCAAGGAGTCGACGGCGCAGATCGACATGAACCTCGACATGCTGGCCATCAAGGACATGGACACCGGCCAGTACCAGGCGATGGTCATCCAGGATCCTGACGACCGGCGCAAGATCTCTGGTTATATCCATCTGGCGCAGGCGTTCACGCAGAACCGCACCGTCGCCGGCAGCGGCGGCCATGCCTCGGGCAACTCCGCGCAGCTGAGATCGCAGATCACGAGCTATGCGAACCTTGATTTCCTTATCAAGGCGCTCGACGAGTACACCGGCATCGAGGCTGACTACCTGGGCCCGATTCCGCTGGATGATCCGCGCATCAACCAGGTGCCCTGGCTGCTGTTGCCCTCCTGGTTCGGCGAAGTCCATTCGTCGAGTGAGTTGGAACTGGAGAGTCTCGGTCACTACCTGGCCAACGGCGGCTTCGCCTTGACCACGTCCGGACCGAACGAGAAGCTCAGTGGCCCCAAGTTTGACCGGCTGCGCGAAGCTCTGTCCACGCAAGGCCTCTACGAGGGGCAGGACTGGCGCTTCGTCTACCTGAAGCCCACCCACCCCTTGTACCATTCCTACTTCGACTTCGATATGGCCGTACGCGACAACGTCGCCGTGTTCACGACTCCAGAGGGTGTCTCCCGCCGGACTCTGGGGGACATGGGCCTCATGGTGGGTGACCGCCTCGCCGTGCTGTTCACCGATCAACAGGTCAGCACCGCCTCGGGCCGCGAGGGCACGACGAATGCGATGCTCGCCGTCGACGGGACACGGCACCTGCAGTTTACGGTAAACACCGTCGTCTTCGCCCTGACCCAGGAGGGTGGGGTGACGCAGCAGTTGATGGCTGGGATCAAGTAGCGTGGGCGGCGGAATGCTAGGCGAGATGTGGGCCAGCATGGCCCTTACAGGGAAGGGGATCATTCTCCTGCTCGGCGTCCTGTCGGTGTATTCGATGGCCGTCGTCGTCGAGCGTCTGGCGGCACTGCGCTGGTCAGCGCGCAACAGCCGCACTTTCGCTGACGAGACACGGGACATTACCGATACCGACGCTCTGCACTCGCGGGCCGTCGCCCCCGAGTACGGCGAGTTCGCCTCGCTGGCCAGTGTCGTCGGTGGCAGTTTGGCCGAGTACGAAAGACTGCGCAGTGAAGAGAGCGACGGCGACCTGATCCTCGAGGCCGTGGACGAGGCCACGACGCGTCAGGTGGATGTGGCCGTCATCAACCTCCGGGCCCGGCTCACCAGTATGGCAACCGTCGCCGGCGTGGCGCCCTTCCTGGGGCTCTTCGGTACGGTCACGGGTCTGATCGCCGCCTTCCGCGGCATCGCCGAGACCGGTGGGGGTGGCTTGGCCGCCGTATCCAGTGGTGTCTCCGAGGCGCTGGTGACGACCGTTATCGGACTGTTCGTCGCCATGCCCGCTCTCTGGGCCTACAATTACTTTATGAACCGGGTCGATGTCATGTCCGTCGACATCGACAACCGCGCCCGCCAGCTGGTACAGGGCGTTGTGCGGCGGCAACTCACGCTCACCGGGTCACGCGCCGGGTCGCCTCGCCACGAGCGCCGAACCGCGGAGGGCGGCACGAAGCTGTCCGCCCTGCCCGACATCACACCCATCGTCAACGTCGCCCTGGTACTGCTCATCATCTTCATGATCGTCACGCCCATGATTCGCGAGGGCGTACAGGTCGACACGCCCAAGGCGGAGGCCATCGAGCAGTTGTCAGAACAGGATCAGAGCGTCGTTCTCTCGATTCAGGGCGACGGCGTCATGTTCGTCAACCTGAAGGCCGTCGACCGCAGTACGCTGCAGAGTGAACTGTCGCTGGCTTACCGGGGGCAGGAAGGCAAACCGGTTGTGATCAAGGGCGCCGAGAACCTCGCGTATCGCGATATCCTCTCGGTGATGGATGTGTGCAAGGTCATTGGGGCCCCCTCCGTCGATCTCGTCGCCTCCAGGGTGGAGTGAGGGATGGCCCGACGACGCCCACGCAAAGGCAACCGCGCCGAATCGGCGATCAACATCACGCCCCTCGGGGATGTGTCTCTGTCGCTGCTGCTCGGTTTTCTCGTGATTACGCCGATCATCATCGAGACCATGGCAACAACGCTGCCCCAGGAGGGGTCCGGGGTGTCCGCCGGGGCCGTACGCCAGGATCCCATCGTCGTGCTCACGGCGGAGGGACAGATTCTGCTCAATGGCAAGGAGGTCACCGAACAGGAGTTGCCGGGCGAATTGAGCGAATTGCTGCCACCGGGAATGGACGGCGAGCGCAAGGTGATGTTCACCGGCGCCGGCGACATCGCCTATCGCGATGTCATGCATCTGCTGGACGTCATGCGGAAAAACGGGGTGGAGGCCATCGGTATCCGTTGACTGACTGACAGCTACCGACTCTCCAGGGCTCGCCGCGCCTTCCTCAGCTGTTCGAGGAAGGCCTTTCTCGTTCTGCCTTCCGGCCGTGATCTCTCCAGTCCCTGCTCGTAGATACGGACAGCCGATCCCGGCTGACCCAACTCGAGATGGGACGAGCCCAGACCGAACCATCCCATAGCCACATCGGGAGCCAGCGACACGACGCGCTCATAGTAGGTCCGGGCGCGATCAGGCCGTCGCAGCAGCATACTGGCGTTGCCCGCGTTCAGGGCGGCGGGGGTGAACTCGGGCGCAATGCCCAGGGCCTCCTCGTACCGTTCCAGGGCCAGGTCCGGCGATCGTCGCTTCAGGTGGATGTTACCCAGCTGATTCAACGTCTGGTAGTCACCGGGGCGCCGGTGGAGAACGGCCTCAAACCGGTTCTGCGCTTCGTCGAGGTAGTCGTAGGCGAGGAGGAACCTGGCCAGGGCGAAGATGTGATCGGTCTGCTCGCCGGACTCGACGATGGCATCCCGCAGCAGGCGCATCTGCTTGAGTGCGTCTACATCGCCACCACCCACATCCTGCAGGTGCTGGTACTCAGCCAGAGCGCTGTCAGCCCGGGTCGGCCGGTCCAGACGGCGCGCCAGCTGCGCTACGCGGTAGTGGGCATCGAGGTAGCTGGGGTCGAGCTGTCGCGCCCTGTCATACTGTGCAAGGGCTGGCTCAGAGTCGCTGAGGCCCTCCAGAGCCTGACCGAGGAAATAGAAGGTCGTAGGGGATGTGGAATCGAGACGGGCTGCCTGCTCCAACTGCTGTCTGGCCTCGACGAAGCGATGCCGTTTGAGATAGAGCGCACCAAGACGTCGGCTGACCACGGCGTCTTCCGGGGCCAGTGTTGCGGCGCGTAGAAGTGCGGCTTCGGCCTCATCGTATCGACCCAGCGAGGTGTACAGGCCTCCCAGATTGGCGTGATCGGCGGCCTGCCCCGGATCCAGCAGTGCGGCTTGGTACAGGCGCTCGATGGCCGTCGCGTACTGCCCCTGACTGGCGTGTATCCCACCTGCAACCCGTAGCAGGGCGGCGTCCTCCGGATACAGCTCGAGGGCCCGGGTTGCGGCGCCCAGGGCCTCGATGGCATCGCCGGCCATCCACAGTGCCCCGGCGAGGCCCCGGTGGATCTCGAGTGGCGCCTGATCCTGCTCGGAGACTCCATCGAGGATCTGCTGGTAGAGCCCGGCGGCCCGGCGGTGATCACCCAGGGCGGTGAACGTGCGCGCCTTCGCGGCGGGATCAAGGGGCGCTGCCGCTGATGTCGACACTGCGCCTGCGGCCAGAGCGACGACCCACAACAGGGCGATTCTTCGAGCCGCGGTGAGTCCCTGCAGCGCTGTGGCCGGATTGTTCATTTCCATAGGATACGGTCTGGAACCCCCGCAGGCATATGGGTACATTGTGTGGCTTCTGGATTCGAGAAAACGACAAGCCAACAGAGCCTGCGGGCGCGGGGGAGCGAACGTGAAGTACCATAGATGGTTCTGCCAGTGACATCGCCCTTCTCCGGCTGGACCCGAAGCTTTGCCATGCTGGCGGTGGCCGTCGCCGGTGTCGGTTTCTTCTTCGGCGTGCAGCTGACGCTGTTCAACAACTTCATCGTCGAGCGTCTCGGTATCGAGCCCCATCAGCTCGGCAGCATCGAGGCCCTGCGAGAGGTCCCGGGCTTCCTCAACGTCCTCTTCGTCGCCCTGATGATCCGCTGGGCGCCGTCTCTGGTGGCCGTACTGGCGCTGGCGGTGATGGGTCTGGGACTGGCCGCGTACCAGTGGGTGGACTCAGTGATGAGTCTGGCCCTGTTCTCGCTGGTCTGGAGCATCGGGTTCCACTGCTGGGTGCCGCTGGAACAGGCCATGGCCCTGACACTGTCGCCGGAAGGTGAGAAGGGCAAGTGGCTGGGGCGGCTGCGCTCGATCAGCAGCGCCGCCTGGTTGCTGGCCATCGGTCTGTGCATCCTCGTCCTGCGTCATGTCAGCTACGAAGGCATGTTCGTCCTCGCCGGCCTGGTGACGGTCTGCGGTGGTATGGCCCTGCTGTTTGCCTCGCGGGAGCGCACCGAGCCCGAGTCGCGCTTCGTCTTCCGACGGAAGTACTACCTCTACTATGCTCTCAATTTCCTGCAGGGCTGCCGCAAACAGATGTTCATCACCTTCGCCATCTTTGCCCTCGTGAAGGTGCACGGCATGCCGGTGGAGACGACGATGATCCTGGTCCTGATCAACCAGACGCTGATCACCTTGTCGGCGTCCTGGCTCGGGCGCCTCGTCGATCATTTCGGTGAGCGGGTCATGCTCAGCGCCAGCTACGTAGGTCTTGTGTTCGTCTTCGCCGGGTACGCACTGATCGACCACCGCCCGACGCTCTACGCCCTGTATTGCATCGACAACCTGATCTTCTTCGGCAGTATCGCCCTCAATACCTACATATACCGGATCTCCAGTGACGCCGATCTGCAGCCAACGTTGTCGATGGGTGTGACGATGAATCATCTGGCCGCCGTGATCGCACCGTTGATCGGTGGCTTCGCCTGGTATCACTTCGGCTACCGGGTCATCTTCCTCAGCGGCTCGCTTCTGGCCCTGATTTCCCTCATCGTATCTCAGTGGGTGCCACCCGCTGAGAGTCAGCCGTCGCAGGAGAGGTCCGCAACGACTGCTTCCGCCTAGAGCATGTGGCTCCAGCCACACGGCTCAGGCAACCACTTCAGAAAGAGAGAGCTCCACCATGAAAATCGGTACGCGCATGCCGGGCTTTGCCCGCGAAATCGGCTTCGACGCCTACTGCGAGTGGCTCGCAGAGAATGGCTTCGAGGCTGTCGACACGCCGACGCTGACGGCACCGATCGCGCGCACGTGCAAGCGTCTCGGCCTGGCCATCGGTACCTGTGATGCCAACGCCGGAGGTCTGTTGTCGCAGGACAAGGCGAAGAGTCGCAAGGCCTTGAGCAGCCTGAAGAAGGATCTCACCGCCATCGCCAAGCACGGCGGACACACCTACTTCGCCATCCTCGGAGCTGACGACCCCAGCCAGGGCCGGGCCAAGACCTTCGAGATCTTTGAGCGAGTCTATCCGAAAGTTGTGGAACACGCCGAGAAGGTGGGTGTCAACATCGCGATTGAGCCATGGCCCGGCGGCCATCCGTGGTATGGGAATCTCGGATGCACACCCGAGAGCCTGCGCCGGATCTTCGCCGCCATTCCCTCGCCGAATCTCGGGATCTGCTACGACCCGTCGCACTTTGCCCGCATCCAGATCGACCATGTGCGTCTGCTGCACGAATTCGGTGACCGAGTCCGTCACGTACACCTCAAGGACACCGAGATCATCGAGGAGAAGCTGTATGAGTCCGGTGTCCTGGGTGAGAGCTACGATCGTACCTACGGGTTCGGTGAAGGCTGGTGGCGCTACACGATTCCCGGAGAGGGACTCGTCGACTGGCAGCTCGTGATCCGCCGGCTCGAAGAATTCGGCTACGACGGTGTTCTCAGTGTCGAGTTGGAGGACCACCACTTCTGGGCAACGGCCGAACTGCAGAAGGAAGGCTTGCTGCGCTCGCGAGACTTTATCGGCCAGTTTCTCAAGGACGAGGACTGATGGTCCGATTCGCCGTGGTCGGTCTCGGTATGGGCCGCAATCGGTCGCAGTTGATCACCGAGACCACCGGTGCCGAGCTGGCCTGTGTTGTCGATCTGAACGAGGAGCTGGCCCGTAAGGCGGGCGAAGACTTCGGCTGTGACTGGCATACAGACCTCGACGACGCGCTCGGACGCGGCGATGTCGACGTCGTCATGGTCATGACTCCGAGCGGACTGCACTGCGACCTGGGCGTGCGCGCCGCCGCAGCCGGCAAGCACGTGATCACGACAAAACCGATGGACGTGAGCACGGCCGCCTGTGACCGGCTCATCACTGCCGCAGACACAGCCGGCGTCGTGCTTGGCGTCGACTACCAGAGTCGCTACGTGGATACCAACGTCCGGGTCGCCACGGCGTTGCAGGACGGCCTGCTGGGCAAACCGTTGCTGGGGGAGGTCCGCTTCAAGTGGTTCCGCTCCGATGACTACTTCGCCCACGGCGGCGGCTGGCGCGGCACGTGGAAGATGGACGGCGGGGGCTCGCTGGCCAACCAGGGCTCGCATCTCATCGATCTGTTGCTCTGGTTCATGGGTGACCCGGACCGGGTCTACGGCGAGGCGGCCATCCTCAACCATGACATAGAGACGGAGGATGTGGGCATGGCGATCCTGCGGTATCCGAACGGAGCACGGGGCGGGATCGTCGGTACGACGACGTTCCCCACCAGCGCTTACTTCAGCGCCGAGGTGCATGGCAGCGAAGGGGGTGTCCTGATCGATGCGGCCCTCACCGGTGAGGCCCGGTACTTCGGCGACTGCGTGGAGGAGAAACTGGCCACCATCGACAACCCATTGAAGAACGTGGTGGAGGATGTCGTCTCCTGCCTCGAACATGGCACCCGACTGCGTGTCGACGGGCGTGAGGGCCGACGTACGGTCGCCCTGCTGGAGGCGATCTACCAGTCCTCCCGCGAGGGGATGCCCTTGGCTTTCGAGACGGCCCCATCCCCATGAGTGCGTCTGAAGGTGGGGCATTCACCGTTGCCCTCGTCGGTGTCACGGGCCCCCACAGCCGGGGCTGGATGGAGACGCTGCAAAGTCTCGAAGAGACGCGGGAGCTGATCGTCTGTGATGTCGATGAGGCGGGATCGGGAACGGCTACGGCGACCGAGACCCACCCGACAGCCCCGATCCCCGACTCGGCCACCGTCGTCTCCTTCGATTCGCTACTCGCCGGAGACAGCCGCCCCGACGCTGTCCTGCTGTCGGTGCGCAACGATCAGGCCCCAGACCTCGGGGCGCGTCTGCTGGCGGCGGGTATCCCCTGTATCATCGAAAAACCTTCGGGACGCACGTCGGCCGATATCGAGGCGCTGAACGCGGCGGCCGCTGCTGGCGGCACGATCTGGGCACCTGGGTTCCTCAATCGCCTGCAACCGGCGGCTCGCAGGATCCGCCGTCTCGTCAACGAGGGTGCCCTGGGCCAGATCCGCTCGATCGAAGCGCGCATGGTGACCAGCAGCGTCAGCCAGCGCAACCCCGATCACTGGCTGTTCAGCAAACAAGTGGCCGGCGGCGGCATCCTGCACTGGCTGGCCATCCACACCATCGACCTGATCCGCTACCTGACGGGTCAGGAGTTCGGTGAAGTCTCCGGTCACTGCAGCACGTTCACCCGCGGCATCGACGTGGAGGACATGGCGGCTCTGACCTTCACCCTCGGTGGCGGGGCGGTGGGCAACCTTCACGCCGGTTACATCCTGCGGCAGCGCTACGGCGATATCGGCATCACGCTGCGCGGTGATCTCGGCGAAATCGTCTGGCCTCAATGGGATGTCGACGGACGGCAGGACACACTCTACCTGCATACAGAAGGACCCGCCTCCGAGGGAGCCGAAGCGGAAGTCGTACGGCTCGAACCACCGGGCGGGGCGGGGTATGGTGGGGACCTCGGGCAGCAGTTCGTCCGCAGCTTCCTGCACGCCGCGAAGATGGGCGGCCAGTTCATCACCAGCGGCGACGACGCTCTGCGGGCGATGCGCTTCGTCGAGGCCGCCTATGCCGCCAGTGACAGTGGCACCCGGGTGAGACCATGAAGATCGAGTCCGTCGAGGTCCGGCTCATCGATGCCGACTTCCGCAATCTCATCATCACCCAGGTGCACACCGATGCCGGATTGACCGGTATCTCCGAGGTCGTGACCAAACGTTTCGATGACGCCACCTTGAGGGCCATCGAAAACCTGGTGCAGAACATCGGCCTCGTCGGCAAGGACCCGAGACAGCCGGCACTACACTTTGAACGGATGTACCGTGATAACCAGTGGACGATCGGCACCGTTGCCGTATCCGCCATCAGCGCCCTCGACATCGCCATGTGGGACATCAAGGGTCAGGAGGTGGGCAAGCCGGTGTACGAGTTGTTCGGCGGTCCTACATTCGACGGGCGGGTGCCCGTCTACTGTCACGTGCCGGCCGGCGCTACCCGCGAGGAGTATGCCGACAACCTTGGCGGTGCCCTCGATCGTGGCTATCGGGTGATGAAGACGACGATCCCCGTCTATTACGGGCAGAAGCAGAAGGTCAGCACCGACGGGGCGGAGTACAGCACGTCCGGAGCCGCCTACTCGGGGACCAAGGGCCGCGTCGACGGCAGTCACAACGAACACCAGTGGACGGACCCGGCGGTGATTGCCGACGTGATCGATTTCTTCGCGCATGCCAAGGCGGTCCACGGTGACCGTGTCGAGCTGTGGGTCGACTGTCATGCGCGTCTGTCCGGCGCCACCGCCGTACAGCTCGTGCACGGACTGAAGGGCCTCGTGGACGTCATCGAGGAGCCCCTGCCAGGGGAGGACATTCCCGGCCTGCTCAAGTTGAAGGAGGCCAGCTACGCCTGTGGTGGACCACGGATCGCAGGCGGCGAACGAACCGCAACCGTTTACGACCGCAACATGGTCTCCATGCTGACAGACCAGGCCGTCGACGTCTTCCAACCCGACATCGGCAACTGCGGTGGCTTCGGGCAGTTGCAGGAGCTGTGCACCGTGGCGGCCATGAACAATATCGCCGTGGCGCCGCACAATCCCAATGGGCCGCTGTCTGTCGCCCAGGGATTGCAGGGCATGGCCTTCTTGCGCAACGGTTATATCCTCGAGACCGTGGGCAACGAGAACGAGGAGAAACTGGCGCAGGATCTTCTGACCCATCCGGAGATCGTGTGCAGTAAAGACGGGTTCATCGACCTGCCCACGGGTCCCGGACTGGGCACGGCACTGAACCTGGAAGGACTCGCAGCGCGTGCCTTCAAACGGTATTACGAGACGACAAGATAGGTCGCCTTGCGACCTTGTACCGCCGCCGACGGGTGGCAAAGGGGGGGTGAGAAGTCATGAAAGTCGTCAATGTCGAGCGGATCGTGGTGGACGTGCCTTTCACCGAACGGCAGCAGCAGATCACGGCGCGGGAGGTCTACAACTGGGCCGTTCTGGAAATCTGCAAGGTGACCTCGGATACCGGCCACGTGGGCTGGGGAGAGACGGTCCTGCACTACACCTGGGGCAAGGTCTCGGACGAATCCGTGGAGCGGGTGATGGGGAAGAGCCCTGCCGAGGTGATGCATGATGACGGTCTCGGGAGTGGACTGCAGATGGCGCTGTTCGACCTGGTGGGAAAGATCCTCGAAGTACCTGTGCACAAGCTGCTCGGGCAGAAGGTGCGCGACTGGACTCCCATCAGCTGGTGGTCGATCGACGCATCACCCGAAGACTGGGCCGCCGAAGCGCAGGACGCCGTCGCCGCTGGCTACACCAGTTTCAAGAACAAGCCGAGGCCCTGGTGGGACATCGTCGCCCAGGTGGATGCCATTTCCAAGGTCGTGCCTTCCTACTTCAAGCTCGATCTCGACGCCAACGCCACGTTTCAGAACGCGGCCACTGCCATTCCCATCATCAAGAAGCTGGAAGGCTACGGCAACGTCGCCATGTTCGAGAGCCCGATCCCCCAGGGCGATCTTCTCGGCAACCGGCAGATCCGCCAGGCCATCCAACGCCCGGTGGCCATGCATTTCGGTTCCCCCCCGTTCATCACCTGCGTACGGGAAGAGGTCTGCGACGGCTTCGTGATCTGTGCCGGCAAGTCTGGCGTCATGAAGCAGGGAACCCTGGCCGCCGAGGCACAGATGCCCTTCTGGCTGCAGCTGGTCGGCAACGGCCTGATGACGACCTGGGCGGCCCATCTCGGCGCGGTGCTGACCCACGCCACGTGGCCGACGATCTCCTGTGTCAACATGTTCTCGCACCATCTACTGAAGACACCGATCGAGGTCGTCGGGGGATACCAGCAGGTTCCCGATGGTCCGGGTCTCGGCGTCGATGTCGACGAGGAAGCCATCGAGCGCTTCCGCGTGGCAGACGATCAGATCCAACCTTTCGCCGCCGACGGCAAACCCTACGATCGACCCAAGCCGAGGCTGCTGAACACCATCGTCTATCCCGACGGCAGCTGTGTGCACATGGCCTCCACGAGTCAGGGGTACGGCTACTTCAGCAATGGCCATGGCCCGGCCCAGGTCGAGGGTGCCTTTCTGGAGGTCACACCGGATGACGGCTCGAAGCACTGGTCGGAGCTGTTCGAGCGTGCCGGCAAGCATCCAGTCCGTGCACGTCGGGAGGTGTGATCGTGGGATCGATAGACTGGCCCCTGGAGCGTCTGCGCGACTATCGGCCCGAGTTGACGGCGCCGGATGATTTCGAAGCGTTCTGGCGCCGCAACCTGGAACAGAGCGCCACAGTCCCACTGAACGCGGAGTTCACCGAACTCCAGGGCAATCTGCCCGGGGCCCGGATCTACGATGCCGCCTTTGACGGTGTGGACGGTGTTCGCGTACGGGGCTGGTTTCTCACGCCCCTGGACACCGCGACGGCTCTACCGGTGCTGGTACGTTTCATCGGGTATTCGGGCGGCCGCGCCTACGCCCACACGAATGCGCACCATGTACTCAACGGTTTCTGCGTCTTCGTCATGGATTCGCGCGGACAGGGAGGCCACACCGGCATGCGGCTCAACACGAGCCACGGTGCCCGTCGAGGCTTCATCACCCACGGCATACTCGATCCTGACGAGTATTACTTCCGTGCATTCTATCTCGATACCGTGCGCGCCGTCGAGGCTGTCTGCGGCCGCTCCGAGGTGGACCCGGATCGCGTGGCTGTCACCGGCGGATCCCAGGGCGGGGCCCTGACCATCGCCTGTGCCAGTCTGAGCGAGCGGGTCAAAGTGATGGCTCCCGACGTGCCGTGGCTGTCCCACTTCGAGCGGGCCGTCGACATCGCGGTGGGACCCTACGAAGAGATCACCGACTTCATGAAGGCCTATCCCGAGCGCGTCGACGACGCCTTTCGCACGCTGGCCTACTTCGACAACATGAATCTTGTGACCCGGACACAGGTGGCAGAAGCCTACTACTCGGTCGGCCTGTGGGACGACATCTGTCCGCCCTCGACCGTGTTCGCCTCGTACAATCATCTACCGGACCCGGTGGAGCGCGCCATCGAGATCTACCGCTACAACAAACATGAAGGGGGAGGCGACCTGCACGAGCAACGCAAGATGAAGTGGCTGCGCGATACGCTCGGGTAGCTGTTGGATGTTCGGGTCAGCGTTGACCCTGTTCCTGGCGCCCCGTAGCTTTTGATGTCTTCCATGGGGCCCGTAGCTCAGTTGGCTAGAGCATCTGACTTTTAATCAGGAGGTCTTGGGTTCGATTCCCAACGGGCTCACCATTCATAGGTACAGCCGAAGAGGGGCACCCACATCTGCCAGTGGCAGAGAGTGGCTGCCCCTTTCTTCATCCGGCGCAAGATCCTCCGCCCGTCACGGTACCGACGAGTAGACGTCAGCATTCGGCTCTGTCCCCATCACGAAGCGTAGTGTGCCTCCCTGCATCAGCCGGTCGTGCTCAACAAACGGCATATGCAGACGCTCTCCGTCAAAAGAGACCGCCTGGACGTAGACGGCTCCCGGAACGTCGATACCAACACCTTCCACGATCAACCTGTTGCCGTTGCCGAAGCGGAGTTCGGCCCGCGCGAAGCGGGGTGCCCCTAGCGCATAGGTCGGGACACCTGGAGCGATCGGATACAGTCCGAGGGCGGTGAACACGTACCAGCTCCCCAGCGAACCCGTGTCTTCGTCCCCCGCATAGCCATCCGGCGCGTCACGGTACAGTCGATCACCGATGTCTCGCGCCAGGGGGGCCGTCTTCCAGGCCGCATCCGTGTGGTTGTAGAGATAGGGAACGTGATGAGAGGGCTGGTTTCCGTGGGCGTACTGACCCATACCCGACGCCACCATCTCCTTCATCTCATGGATCATACGCCCGTACTCGCCGGTGTGCACCGTCGGTGGGGCGTTCAGGAAGCTGTCGAGTCGGGCCGCCATGGCCGACTTTCCTCCCAATACTTCGACGAGACCCGGGATGTTGTGGGGCACCCCCCAGGTGTAGTGCCAGGCGTTGCCCTCGACGAAGGGTCCACCCCATTCCACCGGGTCCAGTGCCGCCCACGAGCCATCCGCGTTGCGCCCGCGGACGAAGCCGCTCGTCTCGTCGAACACGTGTCGCCAGTTCTGCGCCCTGTGAGAAAAGCGTGTGGCGTCAGCCTCATGTCCAAGGGCCCGAGCCATCAGGCTGACGCAGAAGTCTCCGTAGGCGAACTCGAGTGTACGGGACACCGACCCGTCGACGAGATCAGCCGGGACATATCCCAGCCGATCGTATTCGACCAGGCCGATCCGGCCACGGCTCTTGTCTCCCGGATCCACGGCGTTTCGACGCAGGCCCTCGTAGGCTGACTCCACGTCGAAGCCACGCACCCGCTTCGCCCAGGCGTCGGCGATGATGATCTCTGCGTGCGTGCCGGGCATGCCGTCGCGGTACCCGGGACCCGCCCATTTGGGGAACCACCCACCTTCGCGATAGGCGTTGACGAGGCCCTGCAGGATCGTATTGCCACGCTCGGGGAACAGGAAGAAGTGGAGGGGGAGGTGTGTACGGTACGCATCCCAGAGACCGAAGTCGGCCACCATCGGCCCTTCGTGCACTTGGCCGTCGTAGGGGCTGAAGTGGATCATCCTGCCTTCGGCATCGATCTCGTGCCAGTCCCGCGGAAACAGCAGACTGCGATACAGGGCCGTGTAGAAGACGGTATTCCTCTCCTCTGACCCGTCTTCAACACGAGCGCGGCCCAAAAGCGCGTTCCAGTCGCGGCGGCCCTGAGCGGCAATGTCATTGAGGCCCGCCGCACCGATCTCACGTTCGACATTGATCTCGGCCTGGCCAGCGCCGAGGAAAGAGGTGCCCACCCGGAGGGTGAGAGGACGGGTGCGCACGTCGGCAAAACGAACCCAGGCCCCCGAGTGGTCTCCCTGGCTGTGTGTCGCGCCTCGCTGGACGGTACTGTCCGTCCAGGTACCCCAGGCCACCGGGATCCGGTCGAACTGCGCTGTCAGGTAGGAGCGGAAGTTGTCCGGGGTTCCGCCCATGTGGGTTGCCGTCAGCGCTCGAAGACGGGCCTCGGACGGCAGGATCTCGATCAGCGTACCCGGGGGATGAGGATCGAAGATCACCGTGACCGTGTCCCTGCGTGTGGACCGCACACGGACGACAGCGGCCCTCGACGTTGGCGCCACCTCCAGCCGCAGAGCGTAGCGGGGCAGGTCGACGGCGTAGGACTCGGGGCGGGACCATTCACGATCGTGTAAGAACGGGCTGGCCCGCTGGGCGGGGAGAAAACCCGGCTCACCCGTGACCGCCATCAGCGAGAAGTCGCCGTAGTCCGACATCCACACGCTGGCCTGATGTGTGGCCCGGATGCCGTTCAGCGAGTCGGCGTCATAGGTGTAGAAGAGGGCATTCTCGTAGCCCGCCGTCTGTGGTGCCCACGACGTCATGCCCCCCGGTCGGGCCGCGGCAGGATAGGTGTTGCCCCGCGACAGCTCGTACGACGTACGCGTGCCGATCAGCGGATCCACCCACTGTGTCAGGTCTTGCTCCTGTGCCGCTGCCGCTGCTGTCAGCAGGAGCGAGAAGCAGAGCAACCGCCGGATCTGCAGTTTCACGCGCTGCTGGCCTACCAGCGCGTCGACTGGAAGGCCCACCCCGGCTCGACCTTCTGCATCTCCACCTCATCATCTCTCTTACTCAAGCCGCAGTCGAGGTAGTTCTGGTGCAGGCGGGCCAGGGCATCGCGGTCGAGCTCCACACCCAGCCCAGGCCCTTCGGGGACGGCCAGTGCACCCTCCTCGAAGCGCAGCTTGCCGCCGACGATGACTTCGTCCGACTGCCACGGGTAGTGGGTGTCGACGGCATAGGTCAGGTTGGGCACCGCCGCGGCCAGGTGGGTCATGGCGGCCAGCGAGATGCCCACATGGCTGTTGGAGTGCATGGACAGGCCCAACCCGAAGGACCGGCAGAACCGGCCCAGTTCGATCGAGGCGCGCAGGCCTCCCCAATAGTGGTGATCGGACAGGATGATATCCTCTGATCCCAGCCGGACACTCCCGGGCAGATCGTCGAAAGATGTGGTGCACATGTTGGTCGCCAGGGGGATGTCGACGGCTTCACGCACCTGCGCCATACCCGCCTGGCCGCGCGCCGGGTCCTCGTAGTATTCGAGGACTCCCTCCAGCTGTTTCCCCCATTTGATCGCCGTGTCCACCGACCAGACCGCATTCGGGTCGAAACGCAGGGGGACATCGTCACCGAAGGCACGCTGCAGGGCGTGCATGGATTCGACCTCGATCTCCGGGTCCAGGGCGCCACCCTTCAGCTTGATGGAGCGAAAGCCGAAGGCGTCGCACATGGCCTGCGCCTGGGCGACGACGCCTGCCGGATCCAGGGCCTCCGCCTGCCGGGCGGCGGCCCAACCAGAGGCCGAATCCTCGGTGCCGAAGGCGAGGGGCCCGCCGGCGCCCTCATGCTTGAGAAACAGATACGCGGAGAAGTCCACACGGTCGCGGGCCCTGCCGCCGAGCAGGTCGACGACGGGGCGTCCGGTGGCCCGTCCTACCATGTCGAGGCAGGCGACTTCGAGGGCGGAAAACATGTGCACCAGTTGCCGTTGATCCCAGGGCTTCTGCCCGCGGCGGTCCCCGGCATCTTCGCCAAACCGTTGGCGCAGGGCCTGCTCGAGCCCGTTCAAGGCATAGGGATCTCGGCCGACGACAACCTCAGCAGCCTCTCGCAGGACCCCCGTGGTGGCATCACTGCCGGGGATCTCACTGATACCGCTCACACCCTCGTCGCTGACGAGCTCGACGATGGTACGCAGGGCGTAGGGTGCATGGAGTCCGGCGGCGTTGCGCAGCGGGGGATCTCCCACGGCGATGGGCGTGACATGTATTTCGGTGATATGCAAGAGGCGGCTGCTCCGGTGAGTAAGAATCGACGCGTGGGGGAGGAAGCGGGCTGCAAAGTTTCTTACCTTTCCCCATGGAACGCAACCGATGAAGACACCTCCCGGACTCCTGTTTCTCGGCGCCCTGCTCGTGTTGCTGACGGCGGCTCTCGCCGGCGGCCAGGTGTGGGCGCTCACCGGCTCGACGCCATTGGGCATCACCGTCACCGTATGCACGGGTGCGCTGCTGGGACTGGGTTCACGGCCACTGGTGCGACGTCTCACGCCCGGGCGCCGGCAGTTCTTTGGTGAGTACCATGGCGCCCTCGAGGAGGGGGACTTCGTCGACGTGGCGGAGGTGGTCTCCGACACGGGATCCCGGGGCAAGGTTCGTCATGGCGCAGAGCATCGTCCGGACCGCGTTGCCGGATCGGTACGCTCGCTCCTGGATGACAAGAAGGGTGCTGGCAGGTGAGCAAGACAACGGGTGCTGAGGAGGGGGGAATGAAGGGGAGGCTGCGGAAGATGGGTCTGCGGCGGCGAGGTGAAGCAGAAGACTCCCGCCCGGCAGCCGACAGTCCTGACCCGCCCAAGAAGAAGAAAAAGAAGAAGAAAGTCGCCGCCGCAAAGAAGGCACCACCGGCATCACCGTCGGCACCCGGCGACGGCAGCGAAGGTTGGCAAGATGGCGACAGACCGCCTGAGCACGAGAGCACCGGCCCCAAGGCTTTGCGCGAGATCGCCGATGAGGATCTCGAAAAGCTCCTCGAAGCTCACCGCGAGTGGATCGCGAGTAAATCCGCCGCCGGGACACGGGCCGAGTTGACGAAGACGAATCTGCGTGAAGCCTATCTGCAGGGGGCCCAGTTGCGTGGCGCCGATCTCCGCGAAACGAATCTGCAGAAGGAGGAACTGCAGAACGCGGACCTGTTCCTCGCCGATCTGCGCGACGCGGACATGCTCGAGGCGATGCTGCAGAAGGCGAACCTGAAGCGGGCCAAGCTCAAGGGGGCGAGCCTGATCTCGGCTCGTCTCGAAGAAGCCGACCTGTCTGAGGCCAACCTCGAGGGTGCCGATATGCGTGAGGCAGACCTGCGCGAAGCGACACTGGAATCCACCTGCCTGACGCGCGCCAATCTGCGCGGTGCCAATATGTTCATGGTGGAGGCCACGGGCCTCCAGATGCAGCAGGCCCAGCTGCAGGGCGCCGACTTGAAAGGCGCGAATCTGGCGGAGGCGGATCTGCAGGGAGCACGTCTGACGGGAGCCAAGCTGCAGGGGGCGGAGTTGATGGACACGAACTTGAAAGGTGCCGATCTGCTCGATGTAGAGGGACTGACCGAGAGTCAGTTGGACGAGGCCGAAACCGACGACACCACCATCAGACCTCTTGAATTCCACTAGAGAGGACCAGACTCTGTCGAGTAGAGAGGACCAGACTCTGTCGAGCCCCAGGCAGCACCACTGGTTCGTGGTGCTCATCCTCAGTTGCGCCGCCTTATCCCTGACCCGGTCCCCATGTTGGGCCACCGACGACGGCTCGCTGACGCTGACACCGGGGATCGCCGTTTCGCTAGCGATGGAGCACAACGAGTCCATCCGCATGGCGCACTCCGATGTCGCTGCCGCCTCCGCCCGCGTGCGTGAGTCGCGGGCCGATGGCCTGCCGGACGTGGCCGCCCGCTTCGACTACACCCGCAACTGGTTGCTGCCGAGCATTCTGTTCAACGATACCGCCGTGAAGATCGGCAGCGACAACGAGCTGTCCGGCTTGCTGCGACTCAGTCAGCCGCTCTATACGGGGGGGTTGGTTCAGGGCTCGCTCCTGGCCGCCCGCAGCCGCGTGGCTGTGGGGCGCGAGACCGAACGCCAGCTCCGTCATTCGATCGCGGCGCAGGTGGAGACCATCCTCTACGACTGCCTGCTGGCGGCCGAACTGGCCAGAGTACGACGCCTCGCCCTGGAACGGGCGCGGTCCAACCAGCATCAGGTGCATGCGTTGCGGCAGGCGGGCAGAGCGACCCGTTTTGAGTGGACACGCGCTGGCGTTCAGGTCGCCGCTGCCCAGAGTGACTCCATCGAGAGCGCCAACGATCTGGCCCTGTCGATCATCGATCTGAAGGAAGCCATCGGTCTCGACCTGTCGCACAGCATCACCGTCGGCGCCGGTTTTCGCGACACGACCCATCTCTCTCTCGTCGAGGGCGTGGAGGGGCTTGTCCAGGCCGCTCTGCGTCAACGCCCGGAACGTCAGCAACTCCAATCTTTGTCCCAGGGTCACGAAGGAGAGGAACGAGTTGCGCGGTCCGGCATGCGTCCCCGCCTCGACCTGGTGGCCGTGGGACAGATGCAGTTTCAGGAGGATTCCTTCTCCGGGGTCGGCGACGGCGATGACTGGCGCCGCAGCTGGTCCACGGGTCTCACCATCGAAGTGCCCCTGTTCGACGGCATGCGCTCACGGGCACGCGTTGCCCAGGCGCAGGAGGCCCGCAGGCGGGTTCAACTCGACGCCGAACGGCTCGATCGGGTCATCGAACGCGAAGTCCGACGGGCCTGGATGGATGTCGACGAAGCAGGTCAGCGGCTCCATGCCCGTCAGGGGTCGGTGGAACAGTCCCGGTTGGGCCTCGACGATGCCGAGGCCCGCTACCGTACTGGTGCCGGCACGCAACTGGAGGTACTCGACGCGCAGCTGAGCCTGCTGCAGGCAGAATCTGAACACGCCCGTGCTCTCCGCGACCGGGCGGTGGCCCTGGTGGAACTGGAACGGGCCGTAGGTGTCCTGGGCGAGAATGGCAGCGACTGAAGACGCCCCATCCGGGCTGCGCCACGGCACACCGACCGATGCCGGTTTCGACTCACGGCGACTGGCCAACGTCTGGGACCTGCTCGACACCTGGCAGCGAGATGGATTGGTTCCCGGTGCGACGATTGCCATCGCCCGCAACGGAGTGCAGCTGGAGAGTCGGGCTTTCGGCAGCGGGCTTAACAGTGGGAACCGGAGCCCCATGGTTCCCGACCAGGTGTTCCTCGTGGCGTCGGTGACGAAGCCGGTGACGGCCATCGCCGTCATGCAGCTCGTCGAGCGCGGGTTGATCTGTCTCAGCGATCCCGTGGCGCAACACGTTCCGGAATTTGTCGGTCCGGGCAAGGAGCGGATCCGCATAGAGCATCTGCTGACGCATACCTCCGGACTTCCCGACATGCTGCCAGCCAACGAGGCGCTGCGCTCCCGGCAGGCGCAGTTGCCGGAATTCGTCAGGGAGGTCTGCAGTTGCGACCTGCTCTTTCCGGCTGGAACCAGGGTCAGCTATCAAAGCATGGGAACGCTGCTTGCCGGTGAAGTCGTCGAACGCATCACCGGGCGGCCATTGCGGCAGGTGATGGAAGAGGAGATCTTCCTGCCCCTGCAGATGGGCTCCACAGCTCTCGGGATGCGGCAGGATCTGGCGTCCCGTGCAACCGATGTCAATCTACCCGACGAACAGATGGCGAGCCGGTACCACTGGAACACCGAATACTGGCAGGGACTCGGTGCCCCGTGGGGAGGGATGTTCTCCACCGTTGATGACATCGTCCGTCTGCTCGCAGCCACCCTCTCGGGGGGAGCGTTGGCCGGGGGGCGTATTCTCGGCGCTGCTACGAATCGGGCATCCATCAGTGACCGGACCGAGGGTATGCCAGGCCTGTCCGAACAGGACCGCAGGAAACGCCGATGGGGTCTGGGTTGGCGACTCGGAGCCTGGGGAGAGTTGGACTCACCACGCTCCTTCTCCCATGGGGGTGCCACCGGAACACTGGTGGGAGCCGACCCGCACACCGGCCTGATGTGCGCCGTGTTCACCACGCAGCCCGGAGCCCCCCTGCAGAAGGCGGTCACCGCTGTGCAGGCCGCAGTGCTCGAGTGAATGAGTCAACCAGAGATACCCTGAGAGAAGAGCCATCATGACTGACCGCCACTACCGAGTACGCGCTTCCTACTGCCATCATCGTGCCACCGAAGATGAGATCTTCGATGTCCTGTGCCGGACGACGGATCCGCTGACACGATCCTGGGAGCGACTCGAGAAGGCAAAGCGAGTTGTGCTCAAGTTCAACATGACCAAACCGCAGCAGCGGGTCGCCTACTTCGCGGGGCGCCGCCGTGAACTGGTGGACGACGCCTTCGCCAGAGCCACACTCCGTCTGCTCCGTGAGCGGACCACGGCAGAACTCATGGCCACCGACACCTACCCCTACGGCAATGGCGGGGTCACTCCAGAGGACTTCAACTATCGCCACATCCTCGAGGATTTCGGCGTTACCTTCGTCGATGCCAATCTGCCACCATTCAAGAGCTACGATGTCCCCGGTGGCGGCTGTATGTTCGATCGCTACATGCTCAACTCCGTGTTTGACGAGAGTGATGAGTTCGTCTCGATCGCCAAGATGAAGAACCACGGCTTCATGGGCATTACCCTGACGACGAAAAACCTCTTCGGCCTGCCGCCGATGATTCCACCTGAGGGGCGCACGCGGTCCTACTATCACCATCTGATTCGTCTGTCCTACGTCCTTCCCGATCTGGTGATGATCACCGACCCGTGCCTGAACATCGTCGAGGCTCTCACCGGTCAGTGGGGTCGGGAGTGGGGCGGAATCGGGCGCATCACGAACGCCATCCTCGCCGGTGACAACGCCGTTGCCACAGACGCCTGTGGTATGCGACTGATGGGGCATGACCCGGCCTCCGACTGGCCCACGCCTCCTTTCAAGCGCGATCTCAACCACATTCTCATCGCTGCCCGGCGCGGTTGCGGAACGGTCAACATCGATGACGAGATCGACTTCGAAAGCGAGGTCGTCAGCCCCCTGGCCGAGTTTGACTCGGAGGAGACGGACAGCCCCGAGACGGTGGCCAGCTGGCGGCGTACCACCTGCGAGCAGGGCCTCATCTACCGTGACGCGGCACGGGACTACATCGATCGATACCGGGGCCAGTTCATCTACCTGCAGGACGGGGAGGTCGTCTGGAGCGGCGAGGACCCGTCCAGACTGGGAAGCCGTCGCCAGCTGAGCGGCGACAAGAAGGACAGCGCGCTGTGGCTCAAGCTCGTCGATCCGGAAGAGACAGAAGGTGAGCGGTATGGCGCCTACGAAGAATCACTGGAAGGACTGGCAGCCTAGTGGATCGGCTCGGTATCGACATCGGCGGCACTGGCATCAAGGGAGCCATCGTCGACGCCGATCGGGGAGAGCTCACAGGCGACCGCTTTCGACTGGATACGCCACAACCGGCGACGCCTGAGTCCGTCACCGAAACGGTTGCCCGGGTGGTCGAACACTTCGGCTGGACGGGAACCGTCGGGGCCGGCTTTCCCGCCGTCGTCCGTCATGGCGAGGTACACACGGCGGCCAACATCGACGTCGGCTGGATCGGCTGCAACGTTGAGGACATGTTCCAGCAGGCCACGGGCTGTCCCTTCCACGTCGTCAACGATGCCGATGTGGCAGGTATGGCAGAAATGCGCTACGGTGCAGGCCGCGGGCGCGCCGGCGTCGTCGTCGTGTTGACTCTGGGAACGGGGATCGGATCAGCCCTGTTCACCGATGGCCGTCTCGTGCCGAACACGGAGTTCGGCCACATCGAGATCGACGGACGTGCGGCGGAACGGAAAGCGGCCGATAGTGTACGCACGCGCAAGGACCTGAGCTGGAAGAAGTGGGCGGAGCGGGTCGATCAATACCTCCATCGCCTGGCCTTCTACCTCTGGCCGGATCTGATCATCATCGGTGGCGGGGTCAGCAAGAAACACGATCGCTTCCTGCCGTTGCTCACCGTCGATGCCGAAGTTGTGCCCGCCATGCTGCGCAATGAGGCCGGCATCATTGGCGCCGCCTGCGCTACGGAAGATTCAGCCGTTCATTGAGTCTTCGCATGGGGACCCCTATTCTTGTGATCACGAACCCTTACCCATTTCTGCAGGTGGCGCAATGTTGAGAGGTGACAAGGAGCTGATCGTCGTCGGCGATCGGGTGTTGCTGCGCATCGACGAGCAGGAGCAGCGTACGGCGGTGGGGCTCTATCTGCCGCCGACGGCGCTGGAGAAGGAAAATGTGCAGAGCGGACGGGTGGAAGAAGTGGGACCGGGGATTCCATTGCCCCCGAGAGGCACTGACGACGATGACGTCCCCTGGGCTCAGTCAGCCTCCGGGCCGGAGATGCGTTTCATACCGTTGCAGGCAAGCAAAGGAGACCACGCGATCTTCGCCCGCAAGGAGGCCGTTGAGATCAAATTCGACGACGAGAAGTTCGTCGTCGTGCCCCATGCGGCCATCCTGGTCCTGATACGGTCCACAGTCATGTTGGAGTAGTTGTCTGGCGGCAAGCCGCCCTACAACTGAACAGCAAAGCGCCCCGCTCGATCGATATCGAGCGGGGCGCTCTTTTTCACCATTACGCGGGTGTTGACCCGCACCACTTACAGCAGATCGAGGAACTCCATGGGTGCGGGTGTTTCCCAATCTCTCGTCATGTAATCCTGCATGGTGAGGGAAAACATGATGAGGAGCCAGAAGAACCCGGCGCCCGCAAAGACCCACATCAGCGGCGTATTGTAGCGCACGTGCATGAAGAAGAGGACCACCAAGCTGGCCTTGAAGATGGCGATGCCCAGGGCCTCCGGAGTATTGAGGGCCCCCAGTTCCACGAAGGCAGCACCTACTGTGATCGCCGTCATCAGGAACAGGAGACCGATGACGGCCACATACATGCGCATCGGCGCAACGTGTGGCCCCCCGTGATCGTGACCTGATGGGTCTACAGCTGAATCCATGGCTCGCGTCCAATGAGGTAGAGCAGAGGGAACAGGAAGATCCAGACGATGTCTACGAAGTGCCAGTAGAGGCCGAAGTTTTCTATGGGACTGTAGTACTGGCTGGAGAATACTCCGCGGCGGATCTTGGGAATCAACCAGATCATCAAGCCGATGCCGATGATCATGTGCAGGGCGTGCATGCCGGTCATGACGAAGTAGAAGGAGAAGAAGATCTTCATCTGCCCGGCCATGGGGCCATCGTAGTGAAAGCTCGGGCCTGGAATCAGGCCATGGTGGTACTTGTCGGCGTACTCGATGGCCTTGACACCGAGGAAGGCTGTACCAAGAACCATCGTGGCGATCATCCAGTTGAACAGGCTCTTGGCCCGGGTCAACTGGGCTGAGCGCACGGCCATGGCGACGGTGAAGGAACTGGCGATCAGGATCGCCGTATTCAGCGCCCCCCACTCGATCGGCAGGTGGTTGCTGCCCTCCACGAAGGCGCCGAAGTATTTGTATCGGTAGACGGTGTACCCGGAAAAGAGACCACCGAAGAACATGATCTCCTGCGCCAGGAAGGTCCACATGCCCATGTTGGCGGCCTCGTATTGTTGCTGGAGGTCGTCAAAATGATGCTGGAGGGCCGGGTTTTCGCTGCGTGAACTCATCGTTCCACCGTCTCGGCAGCGGATCTGCCAGGCACCGCGAGCAGGACATCTTCCTCCTCGTACGCGTAGGCTTCCCTGGTCACAATTGGCGTCTCGTGGAAGTTGTGTGGCGTGGGGGGCGATTCGATCTCCCACTCAAGACCTTTGGCTCGCCACGGATTCGGCCCGGCCTTTGCCCCGTTGAGGAGCGAACTGATGAGGCAGATGAAAAGCACGAGATAGCCCACTGCCAGCACGGTGGCGCCCGCCGTCGAGGATACGTGCAGGATCTGGAACTCATCCGGATAGACGTGGTAGCGGCGGGGCATGCCGAGGTAGCCGAGGACGAACTGCGGGAAGAAGGTCAGGTTGAAGCCCATGAAGATGAGCACCGCGCCGGTCTTGGCCAGCCACTCCGAGTACAGGCGTCCGGTGATCTTCGGCCACCAGAAATGCAGGCCCGCCAGGTAGGCCATCACCATACCGCCCACCATCACATAGTGAAAGTGGGCGACGACGAAGTAGGTGTCGTGGAGATGGATGTTGGTTGCCATGGTCGAGAGGAAGAGGCCGGTGAGTCCGCCAATGAGGAACAGGCCCATGAAACCCATGGCGTACAGCATGGGCGATGCCATCAACACCGAGCCACGATAGAGCGTGGCCGTCCAGTTGAAGATCTTGACGGCGGTGGGTACGGCGATCAGGAAAGTCAGGAAACTGAACACCATGCCAGCGTAGATCGACTGGCCCGTGGTGAACATGTGGTGCCCCCAGACGATAAATCCGAGGATGGCGATGGCCAGGCTGGAGAAGGCGACGAAGCTGTAGCCGAAGATCCGCTTGCGGGCAAAACAGGCCACGACTTCGCTCATCACGCCGAAACCCGGCACGATCATGATGTAGACTGCGGGGTGCGAGTAAAACCAGAACATGTGCTGAAACAGAATCGGATCGCCACCCAGTGTCGGATCGAAGATGCCGATGCCCAGGACACGCTCGAGGGCTACCAGCAGCAGCGTGATGGCCACCACCGGCGTACCGAGGATCATCATCAGGCTGGTGGCGTACTGAGCCCAGATGAACAGCGGCAGCCGGAACCAGGTCATGCCGGGGGCCCGCATCTTGTGGATCGTCGTCAGGAAATTGACCCCTGTGAGGATCGACGAGAAGCCGTTGATGAACACCCCTGTCAGGGCGAGGGCGACGTAACCATTGGCATAGGTCGTCGAGTACGGTGTGTAGAATGTCCAGCCCGTATCGATGCCCCCCATGATGATGGCCAGCGTCGCCAGCCCACCACCAACCGCAAAGCAGTACCAGCTCAGCAGATTGATCTTGGGGAAGGCCACATCCTTGGCGCCGATCATGATGGGCAGGACGAAGTTGCCGAGGACGGCTGGCACGGAGGGGATGAGGAAGAAGAAGATCATCGCCACGCCGTGCATGGTGAACATCTTGTTGAACGTGTCGGCCTCGAGAATGTCTCCCTCGGGCGTCATCAACTCGAGCCGAATGATGCTGGCGAAGATGCCTCCGATGATGAAGAACACCGTCGTCATGACCAGATAGAGCAGGCCGATCCTCTTGTGATCGAGGGTCAGCAGCCAGGACTTCACACCATAGACGTTGTTGAGATAGTTCTCATCTGAGTCGGTGGCCGAGTGCCCGTTGCCGTGGGCGGCTGTCGCGGTTGTCGTCGTCATGTCCTTTTCAATCTCCTCTGCAAGTCACTCACTCTCGTTGAGTGACTTGATGTAGGTGAGGAGCTGCATCAGGGTTTCCTCGCTGATCTGTCCCTGGAAGGTCGGCATGATCGCCTGGTAGCCCTGGACGATCTGCGTTGCCGGGGCGAGGATGGATTCACGCAGGTAGGCCTCGTCGGCGGTGACGGTCTCACCTGTCGACAGTGGCACTGGCTCGCCGAAGACGCCCACGAGAGTCGGACCGCGACCTCCTGATTCGGCCTTGTGACACGTGGCACAGCCCAGCTGCTCGAACTGGCGCGCACCGGCATCGACCATCGACTCGCCGCTGACACCACCGCCGAGCCATTCCTGGTATTCGTCGGTCTCCATGACGATGACCCGTCCGATCATCGTCGAATGCTGCGTGCCGCAGTACTCGGCGCAGAACAGGTGGTACTCGCCCGTCATCGTCGCCTCGAACCACATGGTCGTGTAGCGACCGGGAACGACGTCACGCTTCGTGCGGAAGGCGGGGATGGAGAAGGCATGGATGACGTCTTCAGAGGTCATCGTCAGCTTTACAGGCTGGCCCACCGGAACGTGCAACTCGTTGATCTCGCGCATGCCCTCGGGGTGCTGGATCTTCCACATCCACTGCTTGCCGACGACGAAAATATCGATGGCATCGGCCGGCGGGCGATACATCCGGAAGTAGATCTCTGCCCCGAGTGTGAAGACGCCGATGGCCATGAACAGGGGAATGATACTCCAGGCCAACTCGAGGGCAGTCGAGCCGTGCACAGGCTTCGGGCGCTCATCCTCGGAGCGTCTCCGGTACTTCACGGAGAACAGCACGAGGAAGAACACGACCCCTACAGAGAAGAAGACGCTGAGCCCCACCAGCAGGAAGTAGAGAGAATCCACCTGCCAGGCGAAGGTAGACGCCAGGTCGGGGTGTAGTTGGAAGTCCTTGGACATCGCTTCTCGGATCAGTTCCGGTGCGGGATGGGGGTTGACGGGGCGGTGGCCTGCAGACGACGCTCGCGGCGAATCCAGCCGATGACGCAGGCCGCCATAGCAGCCACCGTGGCAACGCCGGCAAGGCGAATGGTGTTCATGATGACAAGGCCATACTTGCCGGTGGACGGGTCGTACTGGAAGCAGAGCAACAGCACCTGATCGACGGGGGAACCGATGCGGTTCTCAGAGGCCTCGATCAGGCCGAATCGCAGATCCTTCGGCGAGTACTCGATGCCGTAGAAATATCGAGCGAGCCGGCCGCCCGGCGTGAGCACCATGATGCCGCTGGCGTGTACGTAGAGGTCGGTCTCTTCGTCGTACTCGAAGCCGAATCCCACGCTCTCGGCGAGGCGTTCGATCTGGTCTGCGTCACCAGTGAGGAAGTGCCAGCCCTCGGCAGCACCCTCCCGGCCGTAGCGGCCGACATACTCATCCCTCTTGGCGCGCGCCAGGGCCGGTGTCTCGCCAGGATCGATACTGACCGTGATAATATCGAAGTCCTCGCCCACATCGAGAGAGAGAACGCGCAGGCTGCGCAACAGGCCATTGAGGACTTGCGTGCACAGCATGGGACACTCATAGTAGGCCAGCGTCAACACGACAGGGCGATCCTGCTGCATCAGGTCGGCAAGCCGGGCCTCGACGCCGTTGATGTCCCTGAAGGTCAGGTCCAGCGGAACCTGCTCGTCGAGACGCTGCTCGATGCCGATGCCGATGCCTACCGTCGGATCGAGAGCCTGACCCGATACGGCGACGACGGAGATCAAGGCGGCGAGAGTGATATGTGTGAGGTGGCGACCGACCATGTCTGCCGTTCAGTCGCTGGCGGCGCCGGAGCCGGTCGTCTGCGGCAGGCCCGTGGCGGCCAACACCTCGATGGCTCTGTCGATGGGGATGCGAGCCACTCGATTCTCCCGGTCCACCCACGCGTATGAGGTCAGCAGGTCGTCTTCAGACTGCCGCAACTGTGCCTTCTCCCGCGGGGGATCAGGTTGCAGGCGGGGACCGCTGACCACGGCGCGCGTGTCGCTGAGAGGATGGGGCTCCTCGGTGCCTTCGTAAATGGGCTGCACGTAGGCGAGCGTGCGGAACATGATGACCATGGCGACGAAAGCGAAGAGCATCAGTCCCGCCAGGAAGATCCCGGCTTTGGCGAGGGGAGCCGCATCCGCGTCGGTAATTTCGTGCCCGGCAGCACGGGACGCCTCGTTCATGTCGACGGGGGCTTGACGCTCACTCAATGGTGGGCCTCCTCGGCGAGGGCGGCATAGTCGAACCGCGGATCGTTGAGGGGGACAAGAGACTTCTTCTTCAACTGCCCGAAGAACACGAAGAGCCACAGGCCACCCATGCCCACGGGGATCGCCAGATCGAGCCAGTGCGGCATAGCCGAAGCGTGTCCGCCATCGGCGCCGTGCTGGAACGCCGGGGCCGTGATCCAGTACAGGTCGAGGAGCCGCATCAACAGCAGGCCGCAGGCGACGCTGACGAGGATTTTCAACCGTGCCTTGATGCGACTTGAGATGAGCAACAGAAACGGCACGAAGAAGTGGAAGCCGATCAGGACATAGCCGAGGTAGAGCCAGCCGCCGTGCAGTCGGGTGTAGTACCAGGTGATCTCCTCCGGCAGGTTGCCCGACCAGATGATGAGCAGTTGCGAGAAGGAGGTGTAGGCCCAGAGCATCGTGAAGCCCAGCATGAAGGTGCCGAGGTCACGCAGGCGCTCGTTGGTCAGCAATGACGACAAGGGTTCGTGGCGGGACAGCGAGACGCCGACGATGGCCGCCAACGACCAGGTGGCCAGACCCCCACCGATGATGTAGATGGCGCTGAAGATCGTCGAGAACCAGTGCGGCTCGAGAGACATGAGCCAGTCGACGCTGGCGAACGTAGCACTGAGCACGAGCACAATGATGCCCGGGCCCGAGAGGACCTGGGTACGTCGCGTCGGCCAGGTTTCCGACGAACGGTCCTGCTGGCTCGCCCAGCGCGTCAGCAGGACGGAGAGCAGGCCCCAGATGGCGAAGTAGGCAAAATACCGCAGTACGAAGAAGCCCTCGTTCAGGTAGACGACCTTCTTGGCAAGGACCTCGTCGATAGCCTCTGCATGCGTCCAGTGGTAGAGCTCGTGCATGCCGCCCAGAACTGGCAGTCCCAGGACCAACATGACCAACCAGGTCTGTGTCCCTGCCTCGAGCAGGCGGCGGATGGCGAATCCCCAGCGGCCACCTGCCAGGTGGTGGATGAAGAGGATCAGAAGCGAGCCGATCGTCAGGCTGATCCAGAATGTAAAGCCCAGCAGGTACGACTTGAAGAACTGTTCGTGCTGGCTGAAGTAGCCGAAGGCCGTCAGGGCCATCCCGGCGATACCGGCGATGAGGGCCCGACGACGATAGCCATCGATGCGCGGCGCCAGGGCTTGACTCTGACGGATGAGCTCCTCGTTCATGGAAGCTGTCCCTGGTCCTGTGCTGGCAGTTGGTCGAAGTCGGCACGCTGGCTGAACTGCAGTGCGCGCACATAGGCGGCGATGGCCCAGCGGTCCTCCACCGGGACTCTGGATGCGTAGCTGTACATGGCTCCGAAGCCGTTGGTTATGACGTCGAAGGTGTAGCCGATAGCGGCCTCACGCAGGCGATCCTCGTGCAGAGAGGGGGGCGGCTTCAGGCCGCGCTGGACGATCATGCCGTTGCCCTGACCGGTGCGATCGTGGCAGGGCGAGCAGTAGATGTCGTAGCGCTCCTGGCCCCGCCTCAGCAGAGCCTTGCTCAGGACGATGGAAGCGGGGAGCGCACTGGCCGATTCACCGTTGATCTTGCCGGTGTAGAGATGCTCGTCGAGGCGCAGCTCACCCCGGGCGATTGTGCCCTCGATCGGGGCCCGCGAGGTGAGACCATCATCAAAGAAGGTCGTCGCTTCGTGGGCCTCGTACTTGGGTTGGTCGTACATCCGCTGTCGCAGATCACAGCCGCTGCCCAACACACCGCAGCACAAAGCCAGCAGCGACAGAAGCCGACGCAGGTTGGGCCGACTCGTGCGTGTGCCTTGCTTCTTCACGCTTCTACCTCCGTCACTTCGACGGGGTCCAGGCTCTGCAGGAAGGTGCGCGTTGAGCTGGCGTCATAGTTGGCGTCCTCAGACTCAACACACAGGAAGAAGCGATCCTGACTGGCACGGGCAAAGGCCGGGACATTAAAGACCGGGTGGTAGGGCTGGGGCAGGCCATTGAGCAGGAACAGACCGATCAGAGTGCCGAGGGCGGCGAACAGGATTGTCACCTCAAAAGCCACGGGGATGAACATCGGGCCGCTGTGCATTGGCCGGCCGGCAATGTTGATCGGGTAGTCGATGACGTGTACCCAGTACTGGAGACCATAGCCGCAGATCGCCCCGATCACGCCGCAGACGAAGGTGGCGATGGGGAGGTTGGTGTGCGTAAAGCCGATAGCCGCCCCCAGGCCGTGGATCGGCAGCGGTGAGTAGGCGTCGATCTTGCGGTAGCCCTCAGCATAGGTTCGCCTGGCTGCCTCGAGAAGGTCTTCGGGCTTCTCGAATTCGGCCATCATGCCATGCGGGTCCTGAGTCTTGTTCATCGATCAGTGCTTCTTGCCGACGGGCAGCAGCGTGCGGATCTCGTGGACTGCGATCAACGGCCAGCCTCTGATAAACAGGAAGAAGAAGACAAGGAACATGCCGATCGTGCCCAGGTAGAGCATCCAGTCCCAGAGCGTGCCCGAATACATGTCCCAGGAGGATGGCATGTAGTCGCGGTGCATGCTGCCGACGACGATGATGAAACGTTCGAGCCACATTCCCACGTTGATGAACATGCAGATGCCGAAGAGCACGAAGATGTTGTGGCGTACACGCTTCGACCACAGCAACTGCGGCACGAAGATGTTACATGTCAGCAGGGCCCAGTAGGCCTCGCCGTACGGGCCGAACATCCGGTTCTGCAGCATGAAGCTCTCATACACGCTGGCGCTGTACCAACCGATGAACTGCTCCATGAAGTAGCCGTAGCCGACGATGAGACCGGCCACCAGCATGACTTTGCCCATGTTGTCGAGATGGCGGTCGGTGATGAAGTCATGCAAGCCGTAGAGGCTCCGCAGGGGGATCATCAGAGTGAGCACCATGGCGAACCCGGCGTAGATGGCGCCAGCCACGAAGTAGGGCGGAAAAATCGTCGTGTGCCAGCCGGGGATGATGGACACGGCAAAGTCGAAGGAGACCACCGAGTGTACGGAGAGCACCAGGGGGGTCGACAAGCCGGCCAGCATGAGCGACGCCATCTCGTAGCGTTCCCAGTGGATGGCGGATCCGCGCCAACCCATGGAGAGCAAGCCGAAGATCCGCTGCGTGACGGCATGCTTGGCGCGGTCACGATAGGTGGCGAAGTCGGGGACCAGACCCAGGTACCAGAAGAGCAGGGACACCGTCAGGTAGGTGGAGACGGCAAAAACGTCCCAGATCAACGGGGAGCGGAACTGCGGCCAGATGTCCATCGAGTTCGGGTACGGAAACAACCAGTAGATAGCCAGCCACGGACGGCCGGTGTGCAGGATGGGGAACATGCCGGCGCACATCACGGCGAAGATCGTCATGCCTTCCGCGGATCTGTTGATCGAGGTGCGCCACCTCTGCCGGAACAGCAGCAGCACAGCCGAGATCAGTGTGCCGGCGTGACCGATCCCGATCCACCAGACGAAGTTGATGATGGCGAAGCCCCAGGCGACGGGCACGTTCAGTCCCCAGACGCCGGTGCCTTCGTAAATGAGCCAGACGATGGCGACCTGCATCATCATCAGCAGGCCCAGGCCGAAGACGACCACGGCGAACCACTGCCACGGCGTGTGCGGCGTCAGGACGAGGGAAGTGATCTTCTCCGTGATCGACGTGTACGACGTCTGACCCGGTCCCAGTTCTGGGGCGGGAGGCGTGTAGGGTTGGCGTTGCGGAGCCTCGGACATGGCCGTGCTAACCGATCTTCGGGTTCGGGTTCTTCACGCGTGCCAGATAGGTCGTGCGTGGCTTCATGTTGAGGTCGGTGAGAATGCCGTAGTTCAACGGCGACTTCTTCATCCGGCTCACCTGGCTGTCGGCGTCGGTGAGGTTGCCGAAGGAGATGGCTCCCGTGGGACAGGCCTGCTGGCAGGCCGTCTGCACCGCGTCACCGCCGACGCGGCCCTCGCCATTGGCAATCTTCGCCGCCACGCGAGCACTGTTGAGGCGCTGGACGCAATAGGTGCACTTCTCCATGACGCCGCGAGAGCGGACGGTCACATCGGGGTTGCGCCCCATCTTCAGTGTCTCCGTCTCACGATCAACATATTGTAGCCAGTTGAAGCGACGGACCTTGTACGGGCAGTTGTTGGAGCAGTAGCGCGTTCCCACGCAGCGATTGTAGACCATGTCGTTCAAGCCCTCGACGCTGTGTGAGGTCGCCGTCACGGGACAGACCAACTCACAGGACGCGTTCTCACACTGCTGACACGGTATCGGCTGATGCAGGATCTCGGGGTCATCAAGATCGGAGAAGTACCGATCGATCCGAATCCACGGCATCTCGCGGCCGTTGAGGACCTCTTCCTTGCCGACGATGGGGATGTTGTTCTCGGACTGACAGCCGACGGCGCAGGCATTGCAGCCCATGCACGCCGTCAGGTCGATGGCCATGCCCCACTGGTTGGGTGCGGTGTAGTCGTGTCCGTCGTAGAGCGTGAGATCCTCGGGGAATTCATGCCCAAAGTCCTCGTGCGCAAAATGGGGATGCTCCTGGAAGTGCTGCAGGTCGCCCTGCCGGACGAGGGCGCGGCCCTCCATGCTCTGGTGATCCTGGGTACAGGCGAGCTTGACCTGATCATATGTCTTGACCACGGAAACGTCCGTCGTCGACCACGAACCGCTGGCGCTGCGGACCGCCGACGCATTGAAGCCGACGCCATCTGCCACCCGTCCGCCTCGGGTCCTGCCGAAGCCCAGGTGTGTGGTGATGACCCCGTCGGCCTGCCCCGGCACGATCCAGATGGGGGCTTCGACCTGTCCTCCGGCGGCGGCGATCCTGATGACCTGCTCGTTGCTGACGCCAAGTCGCTCCGCCATGGCCGGGCTGACGATGGCAGCGTTGTCCCAGGTGAGTTTGTGTACCGGTCGTGGGGTTTCCTGCAGCCAGCCGTTGTTGCTGTTGGCGCCTGCCCCGAGGAACGGATCGGGACGCAAGGCGAACTCGATGTCGGACTCCGGATCAAGGCTGGTGCCAAAACCGGCACGCAGGCGAAGAGAGCGCACCTGCACAGCACGATCGTCAAGAGATGTGCCGGGAATGGCTCCGTCATGCAGGGCTTTCTGCCAGGTGGTGTCGAAGTCGCTGTCGTTGGCGAACAGCGGATCGCCAGCCCAACGCTCCTTGACCATGTCGACAACCGGCTTGCCGGAGTTGCCACCGATGACCGCCACGACTTCGTGTGCCGAGCGTGTCGGATAGAGCGGGTGGATCAGGGGCTGCACGATGGTCACGGTGCCATCGTGAGCGCGCAGGTCGCTCCAGGATTCGAGAAAATGTGACTGCGGTACATGCCAGTGACACAGCTGCGCCGTCTCATCTTCGTAGGCCCCGACATGGGCCCGGAGTGTGACCTTGTCCATCGCCGCGGAGAAGCCGAGTTCGGCGGGAGCGGCAAAGACGGGATTGCTGCCGATGATCAGCAGCAGTTCCACCTGTCCGGCCTTCATGTCCAACACCAGATCACGCAGGTCGGCGGCATGATCGGCGGGGGATATCTCGACGGGTTCGGTGTGGTGAACCGTCCGCCCCGTGTTGCCGAGCTTCTGATTGATGGCATGGGCCAGAGCGTGCAAGGCGGAGGATTGATGCGGGCCGACGATGACGGCACTGGCACCGCGGTGGGCCTCCAGGTCACCGGCGACGGCCGCGACCCAACCGGCGGCGTCATCGAAACCGTGGTCACCCCCCTCGAACTGAACATCGACACCTAGGCGGCCGGCAAGTGCAGCGGCCATGGCTTCGAGGCCACCGCTGTCGAGGGCAAGGCGGTGATCGGCGATGCTGCCGGTGGAAGAGGGCGATGTCTCGGCCACGTAGAGGCGGTTGGGGATCGCCGCCGCCGGACCGTGGAGCGCCTCTGTACGTCGCCGCATGAAGTCGCGGGCGTAGCGCATGGCCGCCGGGCCCTCGAGAAAGAGATCGGCGTCCAGGCTGAGTACGACATCGGCCCGGGACAGATCGTAGTAGGTGTTGACGGATTCGCCGAACGCCTGGCGCGAACCCAGTTCCGCACCGTCGCCACGAGTGGGATCGAACTGATGCCAGCGGGCTTCGGGCATGGAGCGCAGAATGTTCTGCAGCTGAGCTCCCAGGGTCGGTGAGGTGACCGAGCCGGTCAGGATGCGCAGGCCGGCGCCTTTTTCCGCCTGCAGGCTGGCCAGAGTCGGGGCAAGGCCCTGGATGAAACCGCCCCAGGTTGAGATGCGACCCGCATTCTTGACCGTCTGCGAACGGTCGGGATCATAGAGATCGAGGATGGAGGCCTGAACTGTGGGGTGTGTCGCCCCGAGGCTGGCCGGGTGTTCGGGATTGCCATCCAACTTGGTCGGCCGACCCATGTGGCTCTCGGCGAGAAGCCCCACCGCAAGGCCGCCCACGGCCGCAGCCGTGGCATAGTACAGAGGCCGGCCGGGGAGGGCGTTTTCGGGGGCCCGAATCCAGGGGACGATCTTCTCCTCCGGCTGAATCGTGCAACCGGTGAGCCCACCGAAAGCCAGCGAGGCACTCATGAGCTTCAGGAAGTTGCGGCGGCTGAAGCCATCACTCCAGGTTGAGGCGTCTTCCGGGAATTCCCGGTGGAGGAGTTCACGGAACTCCGTACTGTCTGCCAGTTCGTCGAGACTACGCCAGTACTGCTGGCCGGACCGACCCGTCAGCGTCTTGCGCAGCTGCGGCAGATCGAGCCGCTTGCGGGACGGCTTGGCGATGGATTCGGTCACAGGTGACACACCGAGCAATCAGAGAGTTGGGAAACGCGCACGTCGTATTCCTCCACGAGCTGCCGCCCCAGTGCCTCCTGGTCCTCCGGCGCCTCCCAGTTCACGTCGAACACGCGGTCACGCGGCCGGATGAACTGTGCGGGGTCGCGGTGGCAGGAGAGACACCATTCCATGTTCAGCGTCTCGGATTTCATCATCAGCGGCAGCTGGTCGATGGCACCATGGCAAGTGGTACAGCCGATCCCTTTGGCCACGTGGATATTGTGTCTGAAGTAGACGAAGTCCGGCAGGTCGTGTACTCGCGTCCACTGCAGGGGGAGGTCATCCCGGAAAGCGGCTCGAACCGGTTCGAGCACCGGCGCCTCGGTCCAGATGAGCGAATGGCAGGTCATACAGGTTTCCACCGGAGGAATGCCGGCGAAAGCCGATGTCTCGACACTGGTGTGGCAATAGCGGCAGTCGATGCCCATCCCCGTAACATGGTGCTTATGAGAAAATGGCACGGGTTGATCGAGAGACACACCGACGCCGCTCACGTAGTCGAGTCGGTTGATGTTCAGCAGGATGCTGAGCAAGCCACCGACCACCCCGACAGCGGCGATGATCGAAAACTTCGCGACCCAGTTGATGCTTCGAGGAAAAACCTGCGCCATCTACGCACACTCAGAGAAGGTCACGGGGCCTGCCGGCGCCAACAGAGCAGGAGGTCCCGAGGTCTGATAAGGAAAACGGTTGTCGGTTGCCTGAATCTTCGGGGAGCCACGCACTCGCGTGGTAGGTCGAACGACGCTTGGACGCCTGAAGGTATAGCCTTTTTTACGGGTGTCAACAGTTCTGCCGGCATTTTGTCGGGGCGATTAACGCACTGTTTTTTAGTCGCT
>PBSR01000223.1 GCA_002726335.1 Gemmatimonadaceae bacterium | reverse complement strand
GAGTCTGCAGGCGGATCCGCTGCTCGTGTCGGCGCCATCGGATCTGCATCCCCAATCGACGACGGGCAGCTACCACGAGGGCAGTTGGACAGCGGACGCGAGCCACAGTCCCGCCATCGACGCCGGCGATCCGGCCGCCGCATTCGCCGACGAGCCGGATCCCGATGGCGGGCGCGTCAATATCGGCGCCTACGGCGGCACGGTGGAAGCGTCGCTGGCGGCAGCTCCCGTGGCCGCTGTGCCGACGGGGGAAATCTCCGCCGCCTCACAAGGGACTGACGGTACCGGCGCCGTGGCGGTATCGATCGTGGCCAACCACGCCACCGGCGCCGACGTGCAGACGAAGGTCGAGTGGAGCGACGCCGAGAACGGGACCTACCAGAAAGCGACGCTGTCGGGACCGGTCACTGCGAGCGCAGACGACAGCGGTGGACCGCCCGGACTCGACAATGGGGCTGACTACCAGCTCGGCGCCGGCGGCGACACACGGATCGTCACGTCCGCTGGCAGCAACACGGTGTCCTTCACCTGGTCATCGGCTGCGGACGCTCCCACGGCGGAGGGCACGTACTGGCTGCGACTGACGGTCAATGACGGCGAGACCGATCAGGAGACACCGGCCCTGCAGCAGTTGGCGTTGGACAACGTGGCTCCGGTGGGGCTCGACAGCCTGCAGGTCACCGACCTCACGGGGACGTCGCTGGTCCTTACCTGGCTGGCCGCGACAGAGAGCAACTTTGCCGGTTATAAAGTGTGGTACGGCACGGATCAGACCGATGTCGAGGGCCGCACCGGGGGCGCGGCGATCTGGGCATCAACTTCCTGGACACGTCCCCGGCGTACGGCGACGGGCGCAGCGAGAGGATTCTGGGCAAGGCAGCCAGCGAGATCGGACGCGACCAGGTCGTGCTCAGCACCAAGATGGCCGTGGCTGGATCCATGCCAGGCGAGCCAGTTCAGTTCATGAAACCTGAGGAGGTGGGCCCGGCCCTGGACGAGAGCCTGCAACGACTGCAGACCGACTACATCGACGTGATGCTGATGGCTGTGGCCGACGTGCCGGAGGCCTTCGCCACGGTCGTGGACGACATCATCCCGGAGTTTCTCAGACTGAAGGAGCAGGGCAAGATCCGTTTCCTCGGTTCCAGCGAGCAGACCCGGTCCGATGGGGCGCACATCTGGCTGCGTCATGTTCTGCCGACCGATCAAGTGGACGTGGCGATGGTGGGCCACAACATGCTGAATCAGTCTGCCGCCCGGACGGTCCTGCCACTGTGCAGGGAGAGAGGTATTGGCGCCATCAACGTGTTCACCGTGCGCAACCTCTTCTGGAATGTCCCCCGACTCACCGAAGTTCTCACCGACCTGACGAATCGGGGTGTCATCACCCAGGACACCATGGCCGACGAAAGCCCTCTGTCCTGGTTGCTCGAGGAAGGCGAATGCGATTGTCTCGTGGAAGCTGCCTACCGGTATGCCGCCCACACCGAGGGGATCAGCCTGGTGATGTGCGGTACCATCGTCAAGTCCCAGCTGGAAGATGACATCGCATACATCGAGAAGGGACCATTGCCAGCTGCGGCACTCGAGAGACTGCGTGAGACATTCGGCCACATCGACGAGGTGATGGGGAACTAATACAGCGACATCAGGTTCTGCGGCACTCCGGCGGTGGCTTCGAACTCCGGCGTGAGCCATCGCGCCCTCGACTCGGCACCGGGATTGCGATAGGCGTACACCACAGTCCAGCGGGTGTCGCTGCCGGGGAGACGGGCGTTGACCCCGTGGGCGGCGTGCGTCCACATGAGGGCCACCGATCCCGGTGGTGCCTCGAGTTCCTCGATCTGCAGCGGTTCACCCGTTTCCGGATGGGAACGCCCATTCATCCAGCCGCTACGCAACGCCTCGTCGTCCGCTGCTTCGATGCTGCGATCGCGGAAGAGATGGCTGCCGGGAATCACCTTCAGATTTCCATCGCCGCGCGCGAAGCCGTTCACGTAGAAGAAGATCCGCACGAAGCCGAGACCTGCATCTTCTTCTGAGTAGGCATGGCTGTGCCAGCGTATGCCGCCGTTGCCGCCCGGCCGGTTGAGTGACACACAATGGTCGTAGCGGATCTCCTCGCCCAGGATCCGCCGAGCCAGGTCGAGCATCTGCGGATGATCAATGAGGCTGGCCAGGTATCGGTCGTACTCGGCGGAGTAGTGGTTCGGGCGGTGATCTTCGTCGCCAGGCAGCAGGGACTGAATATGTGTCAACGAGTCGGTGAGAGATCGGCAGGCCCCGGCGCTGAGGATACCCGGCAGCAGGACCTGGCCGTCGCTGTCGAGCCGTGTGCGTTCGGCGGCGCCGAAGGGAATGGCGTCGAACAAGACGGGTCTGTCGTTCATCGGAAGTGCGGCGTCTCCCGCACGTGGTACTCCAGCAGATGTCCCCTGGCACCGATGTAGAACACGCCGTCATCCGGGCCTTCGACGATCTGGCACAGATCCGGAATCGGCGCCCGGTCGAGATTGACGACCCGGTCGGTGGTGACGTCGATCTTGAAGACCTCCTGTCGCGTGACGCCATAGATGTCGCCATCACGGCCGCAGGTCAGGTGGATGATGCCGTGGGCCTCGGGAATACCCATCAGCGGCGTACCCGCGTCGTTCATCTTCCAGCGCCAGACGACCCGCCGACGCCGGGGACAGAAGGCGAAGACGTGGCCCGTGTCGGTGGAGCCGTAGACGTACCCGGTGACGGTGCTGCAGGCAAGATTGCCGACGGTGATGGCCCCCCACTGGGGGATACACTCGAAGACGCGGCGATTCTCGGTGGGTGAGAACATGAACAGACGCGCCTCGGTGGTGGTCTCGAGGCAGCCGCGGCCACCACGAATGCTGGTCCCACAATAGACCCAGCTGTCGTCTGAGGCGACAGACTGCACGGACTGGTCCTCGTCACGGTGGACGGTCTTCTCTTCTGTCCTCGGGTCAAACACGGCGAGCCCGCCACCGGAGACGTGATAGTTGGCGCGGCAGGCGATGTAGATCCTCCCGTCAGGGCCCACGGTGTACTCGAAGGGGCGGTTCATGCGCTGACCGAGCTGGCCGAAGTTGCGCGGGTTGGCGTCCTCGTGTTCGCCACCGTGCTCGGGCATGGGGTTCCAGGGCCGTGCCGGGTCATAGGCGGCGAAGTAGCCACCACCGTAACTGCCCATGTAGACCTTGTCGTCGCAGGTGATGACGTCGTAGACCTCGCCGCCGCCCCAGCCGACACGACCGAGATCCTGCAGGTGCCGCCGACCCGGATCGTAGCGGAACACGTGCATCGAAATGATGGTCGTGCCGTATATGTCACCGTCCGGTCCGCGATGCAGACCGCAGATATCTGTCGCCACCGTCGGTTCGTAGTCGGCACGGCGCTCGTCGCCATCGACGGTGTAGACGCAGCCCTCCTGGCGGAAGCTGCCCTCAATCTGCCGCGAGACGGTGGCAGCACGTTCGACAGGCGCGGGGTCGTCCTCGAATCGTTCGTCAGCAGTTACCAGCACACGCGTCGAGTCCGTGGCCGGATCATAGGCCACCCGCCCGGAGGGGTCCCGCTGGATGTTGCAGACCACCTCACCATTGGCGGACACATACTGCGGGTTGCACCAGATCTGCTGACTGTCCGGACGGGGTTCCGGCGCCTGCACGCCGTGGTCGGTCCAACCGTTCTCGTCAGGGTCGAAACTGACCAGGTGGGCTCCGGGATGGGTGCCGATCCACAAGCGCCCGTCGGGTCCCAGGCAGCCATGATAGAACCGCTGTTCACTCAACAGGGGGAAGCCGTGGTGCCGCATACCGTCACGGGGGGTCCACGACTGCAGCACGTGGCCGTACTCGTAGAGGCCGTGGAAGGTGTGGACGTAGAGCGTGCCGTTGCGCGGATCGACGTTGCAGTCGAACTCGCGACCGGGAATCCAGTGGCGCTCGATCACCTTGCCGGTGTCGACATCGACGCCGAAGAGGATCGAGCCCTCCTGACCGAACTCACCACCCCAGAGAATATCGATGCCGCGCACGTCGTCGTGGGAGGCCCAGCTGCCACCCATCCAACCGCCGATGACGGGCCGGCCGACGTCGAAGAACACACCACCCATGGACTGTTTCTCCTAATCGATCTCCAGCGACACCTGCTCGTTGAGCTCGGCGCGTTCCGATGCGGCGTCGGATGTGGAGAAGTGCAGAATCAAGGCCTTGCGCCAGGTGTCGGTGTGGTTGTCGGCGCTGTTGTGCAGGGAACAGCCGTGGTGGAAGATGGTCGAGCCGGCCGATACCGGGCAGGGTACGGCCCCGGGCAAGTCGAGATCGCCCGTATCTGGAATATGGTGCACCGGGCGAACCGGATCGGTCGTAATCGGGAAGATCCCGTGTCTGTGCGAACCAGGAACATAGGTCATGCAGCCATTCTCGAGGGTGGCGTCGTCCAGGGCGATCCAGGCCGTCAACAGATCGTCAACCGGCTGCACGCGGAAGTAGCTCTGATCCTGGTGCAGGGGCTTGGCCTGCCCCCGCGGCGGCTTGAACAGGGCCTGGTCACGGAACACCTTCACCCGCGGTCCCAGCAGGCCGCGGGCGTAGTCGAGCAGCTTCGGCGTACGCGCGAAGTCCTGGAAGAAGGGGTCGAAGCGCACGAGGAAGCCGGCACCGCGGATGTCACCGGTGCCTTTCGTCTGTGGATTGGTGTCCCCTTCACGGCCGAGAGAAACCCCCTCCGGCCTCGATTCCGGATCGGCGATGAGCGCCTCGATGCGCTGCCGTACGCCGGCCAGCTCCCCGTCGTCGAATAAACCCTCGGCGACGAGGAAGCCGTCCTCGTCGTACCTGTCTTTCATGGCGGCGGTGAACATGGCTCCGCTTTAGCCCCCGGCCTCGAGGCGGGACCAGATCTCGCGTACACGGTCCTTGATCATCAGGGCCTCCTCCCAACGGTCGGACAGCTCTTGGCCATCGGCACCCTGGATGGCGTAGGTAGGAGGACCGAGCTCGACGACGAAGGTCAGTGTCGAATCCTCGCCGGCGCGCTCGCGGAAGGCGCGGAAGCCGTGTTCCCACCAGCCGGCAAACAGATCGAACCAGACTCTGTTATGGGGGAAGGAGATCGACACCTGCACCTGCTCACGCGAGGCGACACGTCCGTGGAAGGCGCCGCAACGCTCGACGATCTGCTCCATGTACTTCTGGTTGGTCTCCGAGATGGGCGGGCCGGCGAACTCGCGCCCTACGTGGAAATGGGACAGGTCGCCGCACAGCTGCATCTCCGGAACCGCCTCGATGAGGTCCAGGGTGTAGTACATATCTGTTGTCGTGCGATCCCGGTGGGTTTCGAAGAACAGGTCGTAGCCAGCATCGGCGGCCATGTCCATGCAGCGCACGAGATACGGGATCGGTTCGGCGACAGACCGCGTGATCGGCATGGGCTGCAGGTTGATGTGGGAGGCGCCGCCGTCCTTTGCCGCGGCGATGTCATCGGCGAATTCAGCCGGAGTCCAGGGGAAGACGATGTTGGAGCGTTTGAGGTTGTACCTGTCACACAGCGGCACCATGGCCTCCCGGTGGGCCGTGTCCTCCATGAGGAACTCGACACCGTCGAAGCCACCTTCGGCGATCTTTGCCAGGTTTTCTTCCATCGTCCAGTCGTCGCCGCCAAAGGGCAGACCGCCCATACCCCAGTACGATTGGTACACCTGGAAGTTCATCCTCGTCTCCTTGGTCGGTGTCGGTGAGCTTGACTAGGCGGGCCTCAGCCAGCCCGTGGTATCGCGAAACGCCGGGAAGCGCAGGAACTGAGCCGCCGTGCCGCCCATCAGATGCTGTCGTTCGTCGTCCGTCAGGTCCGGGAAGGTTCGATCCGGCAGGGCGACCAGCTCGCCATATCCCGGATCCGTGTCGATCCAGGGAAAGTCGGTGGCCCACATCAGGCGCTGACAGCCGAAGACCATGCGCAGGCTCTGCTGCCAGCCGATGAGGTCCTCGTACGGATAGGGTTGCTTGCTGAAGGCGTAGTGCCCGGAAAGCTTGACGCAGACATTCGGGTAGGGGTAGTGGCCGCGGGTGTTGTGCAGGATGCGGCCGATCTTGAGGCCCATCGTCGAATAGCGGGTCTCGGGTGGCATGGGCACGTCAGCCTGCGGCCGGCCCTTGTCATCCCACCAGAACTTCGGCCCCGGGCAGACCATCAGATGGTTGAAGACGACGCGCACCTGGGGAAAGGCCTCGAACAGGTGCGGGATCACGTGGGCGTCGACGGCCTTCGGGTAGAGCCAGATGACGTAGTCCTTCTGTGCTGCGTGCTGCCAGATCGGGTAGACGGGCAGCTGGCTGACGTCCACCGGTTCGAAAGGGTCGGCCGGACCACCCAGAGCACCGAGGCGCACACCGATGATGCGGCCGTCGCTGGCGTCGGCGAGCCGGTCCATGTGATCGCCCGCCCTGTCACAGTCCGGCGGCACCAGGCCGATGCCGAGGAAGTGATCCGGGTGCGCCCGGAGGCAGTGCAGCAGGTAGGCGTGCTGCTCGAAGGAGGTCCCGCCGATCTGGACGAGAACGGCGCCGTCGATGCCATGGGTCTCCATACGTTGGAGAAACATCTCCACGGGAGCTTCCCGTTCGGCGGGAAGATGGTCGCTGACCTGGCGCGGAAACTCCGCGCTGGCCCTGGCGAAAACGTGCAGGTGGGCATCAAGGATGGGAGCGGGACGCTCGGTCATAGCGGTGGCTCCGGCCGGGGATCGAGGCGGAACAGCTGACGACGTTCCTCCGTCGTGCAGCGATCGGCATAGGCGGCGAAGGCCTTCGGCTCGAAAGTGGCTTCGGTGCCGACTTCATAAATGAGGATGATGGAACGACGCGGCCGCGGCGAGCGGATGACCATGGACGTGTGCATGCCGTGGCTGTTAAATACCAGGGCGGTGCCGGCGCCGCCTTCATAGACGCGATGCCCCGGCATGGTCTCCAGGTCACTCACAAGGGGATAGGGGCCGCTGTCGGGATGATGGCTCCCCGGCACGTAGGCGAAGGCGCCCTCATCGCGGTTCACGTCATCGAGGTAGATCTGCACCTTGAGATGCAGTGGATTTGATCGTGGGATGTCGTAATGCCAGCCCACGTAGCTGAGCGGACTGGGCGGCACCGTGCGGAACTGTGGCTGAATGAAGGTGACTCGGCCCTCGGTGAAGGCCTGCAGGTGACCGTACCACGCGGGGTGGTCGACGAGATCGAGAAACATCTCATGCCGTGCCAACGGGTCGGGTATGTCAAAGAAAGCCCCTGGCCGTGTACCCGCTGTGACCGCCTCGAGCCAGTCGGGTCGCGCCTGTGCGGCGGCGGCGGCAAAGGCGGTCTGCAGGTCGGTCAGAGGCGCACCGGCCAGTGCCCCCTGCAGGGGGACGACACCGTCGTCACGCCACTGTTGCCACTGCTCGGTTGTGGGAGAAGTCACCGTCGTTTCAGCTTCCTCGAAGATGGGCACAAGATAGCGCCGCAGATGGGCGTGGCGCCACGCTGAGGGTTCCTTGACGCCCCCCGAGGTCCGGTTATTTTGGCGCCGATGCCTCCCAGAGAGAGTTCAACCCGTCCGGACTCGGACGGACCGGCGCAGTTCTCCTTCCAGCGTTGTACCGTCCACTGGTGTCCGCCGCAGCGACTCGATCTTGTCGAGCACGTCCGGGAGGGCCGCCTGCAGATGGTACAGGCGGGAAACTTCGGTCCCATGTTCTACGGTCTGGCCGACGATGCCGATGTGGAGCGCTGGTTCCCCGGGCAACCCCTCATCGGCATCGAAGCCAATCTCGAGTACGCTCGCGACCTGATCGCCAGGGTGCAGGCCGAAGGCGCGCGTTATGTCGGCACCCTGTCGATGTCGTGGCACTATGGCGATCACGAAGCGGGCAAGGGGCTGTGGCAGGTCTGGGACCGGTTGTGGACGAACGACCTGCTCGGTCTCCGTTCTCCGTGTGACGACCCGGCTGCCGCCATGCAGGTGGACGAAGCCGGCATCCGCAACTGGCCCATCGACGGGCGCCCGTACCGCACCTATTCGGGTTGTCTGGCCAACCCCCTGTGGCGGGCGACGCTGAAGCCGATGATCCGCAAGGCCGTCGAGGAGCTCGGTGTCGATGGCTTCAACGTCCACCATGGATTTGAGAACCTCTGCCGCTGCGGCCACTGTCGATCCTGGCTGTGGCCACGACTGAAAGCCGCCTTTACCGCCGATGAACTGGTTGCCGTCTACGGCGCGCATCCCATCGAAGAGGGGGCAGACCTGCTGACGCCATGCGATGACTGCCCGCCGGAACTCCGGGTCCGTGTCAGTCTCGAGATCGAACGTGCCGCCGCGCACCTGCGCAAGGACACCTTCGACGACCTGTTCGTCGACTACGGCCGTTCGCTGAAGCCGGATCTGCTGCTGGCACAGTGGTATCACAAATACAACTTCAAGCCGCGCGACGAGCGCTCGCTGCTGCCGGCCGGCGACTGGGCCCGTGACGAGTCCTACATCTGGTACAGCCAGGGATCACAGAAGGGGGTCACCTACTTCGACCACGGCTGGCTGGCCGACATGGGTCTGCCGGCGCGGTTCCTGCACGCTGCCGCTGACGGACGTCCCTTCATTATCAATAAATACGACTGGGATCGATGGCGACTCTCGATCGCCGAGATGGCAGCCCACGGCGGGGCCGGACTCGCCGTGCACTGGGCGGTACACGGCGAGGACGACCGTGCCAACGGCGCCGAGGAGCGCTACCGCACACGGGTGTATCCGTACCAGCGGTTCCTCGCCGAACACGAAGATCTCTTCGTCGAGGCGCGGCCATACTCCGAACTGGCCATCGTCTACCCCCGCCGCAGTGAGGTCGCCGCCGAGGGGGGCGCCACCGACGCCTTGCGCCGCATCGGCACATTGCTGGAAAACGAACACTTCCTGTTCGACATGATCCTCGACGAGCAGCTGGCTGATGGTGGGGATCGGTACGGCATGCTGATTCTGGCCGACGTGAAGCGCCAATCTCCGGCGGAGGTCGCCTTCCTGCGCTGGTGGGTGGAGGAGCGAGATGGCCAGGTCATGCTCGTCGGCGACAACGGCACGCTGCGCGAAGATGGCCGGTCCCGAAAGGAATCGCCCTTTGCTGACTGGATCGAGCAGGCGTCAGATGCGGCAGCACGCATCGGCAGGGGGCAGGTGCTGAGTCTGGCGGATGGCCCCTGGGAGGCGCAGAGGGTCGAGGTGAAACCGGGTGTCGAGATCGCCGTCTACCCGACGCCGGCGGAGGACGAATTCAGCCGGGAGCTTGCAGCTCGCATCGATGATCTGCTCGAAGGTCGCTGGCTGGTGACGGATGCCCCCTGGTTCGTGCGTGTGCGCGCCTGGCGTACGGCGGATGACCGGCGGATCTGCGTTCACTGGATCAACTACCGACAGGTAGAAAACCTGGATGACGAGGTGCCCCTAGAGCAGGGCCCGTTCCAGGCGACGCTGCGACTGCCCACCGGTGCTCGCGTCGAGCGACTGCAGTGGCTAGATCCCGAAGATGTGGAAGGCCCCGACGACCTGGACTTTCAGCAGGACGGCAGTGAGGTGCGGTTCACGGTGTACCAGCTGATCGTCTACGGCATCACCGTCGTTCACCTGAAAGAGAAATAGATGACCGAACCTGTTCCGATCCTCATCGGTGACCGCTGGCTGCAGCCTGATAGCGAGCAGTCTTCACCGGTCCACCGGCCTGCCACGGGGGAGGTCATCGCCCAGACACCGCATTGCACTTCTGGCGACGTGGATCGCGCGGTGGCCGCGGCACAGGCGGCCTTCCCGGCCTGGTCGCGCACGCCGGCGCCGGATCGCGCCCGGGTCCTGTTCAATTATCGTGAACTGCTCGAAGCGAACTTTGAGGAGCTCGCGGGTACTATCTGCCGCGAGAACGGCAAGACCCGCGAAGAGGCCCGCGGCGACGTGCGCCGCGGCATCGAGGTCGTGGAGCTGGCCTGCGGCATCGGCCACCTGGCCAAGGGGGAGGTCCTGCCCGAACTGGCCAGCGGCATCGATGGCATGGCAACACGCGAGCCGGTGGGCGTGTGTGCCGGTATCACGCCGTTCAATTTCCCCGCCATGGTGCCCATGTGGATGTACCCGCTGGCCATCGCCTGCGGCAACTGCTTCCTGCTGAAGCCGAGCGAGAAGGTGCCGTTCACGGCGAACCGTCTGGCAGAGCTGTTTGTCGAGGCCGGATTACCTCCTGGTGTCCTGGGTGTGATTCACGGGGGCCGGGACGTCGTGGAGGCGCTCTGTCTGCACCCGGGGATTGCAGCCGTGTCCTTCGTCGGCTCGTCACCGGTGGCGCGCCGGGTGTATGAGCTGGCCGGGCAGACGGGCAAGCGCTGTCAGGCCGCCGGCGGCGCCAAGAATGTGCTGTTCGTCATGCCGGACGCCGTCGATGACCCGACGGTGAAGGCCATTCTGCAGTCGGCCTTCGGTTGCGCCGGGCAGCGATGTATGGCCGGCTCACTACTACTGGGGGTCGGCGACGCCTGCGACGGTCTGCGGGACCAGGTGGTGTCGGCGATGGACACACTGACGATGGGAGACACGCTAGCCGACGATGATGTCAGCATGGGACCCGTCATCGACGGCGCTGCCTGTGAGCGCCTCGTGAACAGCATCGGCAGCGCGGAGGCGGACCTCACCCTGGTGCGGGATGGTCGCGAGGGTGTGCCCGACGCCGGGTTCTTCGTGGGACCCACGTTGCTCGACCACCTGAGGCCGGAGCACGACCTGTTCAGCGATGAGCTGTTCGGCCCCGTTCTCGGCCTGATGCGGCCACAGACGCTGGCGGAGGCCATCGACTGGGTGAACCGGATCCCGTACGGCAATGCGGCGACGATCTTCACCCGCGACGGCGGTGCGGCGCGCACCTTCGCGCGGGAAGTGAGCTGCGGCATGGTCGGCATCAACGTCGGCGTGCCGGCGCCCATGGCGCTGTTCTCCTTCAGCGGCTGGGATCAGTCCTTCTTTGGCGACCTGCATGTACAGGGTACCGAGGGGGTCCTGTTCTATACGAGACAGAAAACGACACTGACTCGCTGGCAGGGGGCAACGACGGCCTTCACCGGCGTGGGAGGCATAAAATGACAGCAGCATCCGTTCTCAACCGTCCGGCATCAGCGCGCTACGATCTACAGGGCGCCGCCGCCGACTACCTGCAGGCTGTTACCGAGCAGTGGTTGCTGCCGACGCCGGCGGCGAACCCGGCGATCCTCGAGATCTTTCGTGATCGAGACCGGCAGCCGCAGCGCGACATGGTGCCGTGGGCGGGAGAATTCGCGGGCAAGTACCTGACCTCCGGCGTGCAGATCCTGCGGCTCACCCGTGATGCCTCGCTGCGCCGGCATCTGGCGGCCTTCGTGGCCGAGTTCGTCGGGCTGCAGGAGGACGACGGTTATCTCGGCCCCTGGTCTCGGGAGCACCGGTTGACGGGCAAGGCGCCCAACAGCCGCGGCGGCACCACCTGGGACGCCTGGGGCCACTACCATGCCATGCTGGGTCTGTTGCTGTGGCACGAGGACACGGGCGACCGGTCGGCACTGGATTGCGCCTGCCGCATCGGCGATCTGCTCTGCGACCGTTTCCTCGGGCAGCGGCGCCGCGGACGCAGGCTGGTGGATACGGGAAGCACGGAGATGAACCTGGCGCCTGTACACTCGCTTGCGCTGCTCTACCGACGCACGAAGCAGGAGCGCTACCTGGAGCTGACGCGGCAGGTCGTCGAAGAGTTCGCTGCCGCGTCACCGGACGGCACGCCACTGGCAGGGGACTATCTGAAAGCCGGTCTGGCGGATCAGCCCTTCTTCGAGACACCGAAGCCGCGCTGGGAGAGCCTGCATCCCGTCATGGGGATGCTGGAGCTCTACCGTCTTACGGGTGACGCGGACTGCCGGGCGGCCTTCGAGCAGATCTGGTGGAGCATCGTCGAGCTCGACCGGCACAACAACGGCGGTTTCAGCTCGGGCGAGAAGGCCCAGGGCAATCCGTACCATCCCGGCGCCATCGAGACGTGCTGCACCGTCGCCTGGATGGCAACGAGTGTGGAGATGCTCCGCCTCACAGGCGATCCGCGCGTAGCGGATGAGCTGGAGCTGTCGACGTTGAACTCGGGCCTCGGTCTGCACTCCCATTCAGGACGCTGGGTGACCTACAACACGCCGATGGACGGTGTGCGCAAGGCGAGCGCCCACGAGATCGTGTTCCAAGCCCGGGAAGGCAGCTCCGAGCTGAACTGCTGCTCGGTGAATGGTCCGCGGGCCCTCGGGATGATCTCCGACTGGGCGCTGATGACGGGGAAGGACGGGCTCACCGTCAACTGGTACGGCCCGGGAACGATGCAGGCCCGCGTCGCCGGCACAACCGTGGTCCTGGACCAGGACACCGACTATCCCGTGGAGCCATCCGTCGTGATGCGGGTGACGCCGAAACGTGCCGCAGACTTTGCCCTGCGCCTGCGTATCCCCGTCTGGTCGAAACGGACGCGGGTGCGGGTGAATGGCGAGACCGTGTCTGGCGTGAAAGCAGGAACGTACTTGAGCATTCAACGGCGCTGGAAACGCGGCGACCGTGTGGAGGTACGCTTCGACTTCAGTCTGCATCGCTGGATCGGCGAGCGGGAGTGCCGCGGCCTGTCGTCTCTGTATCGCGGGCCGATCCTGTTGACGTATGATCGACGCTTCAACGACTGCGACCCGGAGGATGTTCCCGCCCTCGATAGCAGGACCCTCAAGGCTCATCGGATGGAGTGGACGGGGCCCTCACCGGCGCCGGAGTTGCTCGTACGCTGTACGGGCGCCCGCGGCCGTGAGGTGGTGCTGTGCGACTTTGCCAGCGCCGGCGAGTCCGGCTCACCGTACCGCACCTGGCTGAAGGTGCGCAACGCCGGCCGGGCACGACGATTCTCGCGCGACAACCCGCTGCGCACGCAGCGCTGATAACTGACTCAGGACGACACAATCCATGGCGGAAGATCCAAAGGTATACCTGCCGGAGATGACCTTTGCCGAGGTGGAGGACATCCTCGACGATGTGGAACTGGCCATACTGCCCACCGGCAGCAATGAGGGACACGGCCCCCACCTGCCGTTGAAGGTGGACGCGGCGACCTCGACGTACGTGTCGGTGCAGGCGGCACTTCGGCTGTATCCGCGGGCCCTCGTGGCGCCCTGTCTGGCCGTGGGCCATTCGCCCCAGCACCTGGAGTTTTCGGGCAGCATGTCGCTGCGCGTGGAGACGCAGGTGCGGGTACTGACCGACTACTGCTGTTCGCTGCGCAACTATGGCATCCGGCGGTTCGCCATCGTCAATGGACATGGCAACAACATGGCGGTCAACGCCCAGGCGGCACGGCGCATCACCGAAGAGCTGGGGGACGTGAAGGTCGCCTCCTTCGCCTACTGGGAAGCCATCGACCGCGAGGCCATCGGCAGGATCAACGAGGGCCGCCACTACCCGGGCCACGCCGACGAGTTCGAGACCTCGATGACGCTGCACATCTGCCCCGAGCACGCGCGCATGGATCGCCTGCACGAGATCGAGGACAAATACGGCCTGCACGGCCCCGGCCCCGACGTGCCGCCTGGGCACCAGTTTCTGGCGACGACGACGTGGCGGCAGACCGGCCTGAGGGAGCGGTTGCTGTGTGATGTGGCGGCGGACGACTACGGGCTGGCCAGCGCCGAGAAGGGGGCGCAGTTCGCCGAACTGTCCGTCGTCGGTACGGCGGCCTACCTGAAGGACTTCATCGACCACGTGCCAATGGACTGATGGCGAAGTTCCGCAACTATCCGCCCGAGCATGGCATCCGTGTGCCCGCCAAGGTTCTTGATGAGTTTGTCGGTCGGTTGCTACGGAGCGCGGGCATGGAGGCCGAGAGCGCCGACCTGGTGGCGGCACATCTGGTGGCGACAGACGCCCGCTGTGTGCTCAGCCACGGCACGCGGAAGCTGCATGAATACCTCCCGAAGCTGCGGGACGGGCGGGTGAACCCCCATCCCGAGGTGCGGGCCGAAAGAGAGTTCGGCGCCACGGCGGTGATCGACGGTGACGGCGGTCTCGGTCACCAGGCCTGCCACGAGGGTATGACACAGGCCATCACCCGGGCCAGGGAAGTCGGCGTCGGGGCGGTGACCACCTACAATCACTATCACTTCGGCTCGGCCGGAACGTGGTCGCGCATGGCCCTGGAGCATGACTGTGTCGGACTGGCCATCTCCTGCCACCGATTTCTGCCAGATACCGACAACGACATCCTCAGCTCGGTGGGCAGCTCACCGATCAGCATCGCCATTCCCGCGGGCGAACAGCCAGACATGGTGCTGGACATGGGGGCCAACCTCATGCCCCGGACACGCCAACTGTTGGAACAGCACCCGCTGCCCTTCTTTAAAGCCCTCGGTATCGGTACGGTGAATGTCATGCTCGGCGGCCTGCTGGCAGGCATCTGGCGACCCGAGGTGATGCCACCCACCTCGAAATGGGAAGCGAATCAGGGCTCGTTCCTGACGGCCTGGGATATTCGCCGGTTCATGGATGTGGAGCAGTTCCACAACGAGATGGACCGCTGGGTCGGTCACGTGCGCCAGATGCAGCCGGTGGACGGCTTTGATCGCGCCGAGCTGCCGGGCGGCATGGAGGTCCAGTGGAGTGGCGAGTCGGCGGCGCGGGGCATCCCGCTGAGCGATGATCATCGGAGGCTGCTCGAGGGGTTAGCCGACGAGGCGGGGGAGTCGAGTCCGTTTGTGAAATATGAAGCGACGCGCTACTGATCCAGTCTGGCACGAGTCCCGACGCCGTGAGCGCAATTTCGCACACTTTGTGCGGAATTCCATCTCGATCTGTCCTTTCACTCCGCCGATGAGAATTTTAAGAGATTGTCTAACAACACGTTACGCGATCTCCCGGCCACGGCATCCATGTTGCTTCCACTGTGGGATCTATTGTGAACTGAGAGAATTCATGCGGTGTAGGGGCGGTTTCTCCCTCAAACTGGTGAGTGGCAGCAAATGCGTGAAAGCGTAAGTGACCATGCCGACGAGCGGCTGAACACCACCTTCTCCAATCCGGGCCTGATCGCCTACGAAGTAGACGGGGAAGGCCATTGGACGTTTGCGCAGGGCGGAGGACTCGAAGAGCTGGAATACTACTGCAACCACCCCGAAATCACCTGTGCCCTGCGGCGAGCCATGGAGGGCCAACACCAGGTGCTGGAGGTCGAGGTGCAGGGGAGGATATGGAGTTCAACCTATGTCCCCTGCAAGGGGGCCGACGGGACCGTGGCAAGCGTGTTTGGTACCGCCTATGACATAACCGAACACAAACGGGCAAGCGAAGAACTGGCTCTGGAGAAAAAGGTCCACGAACGGACGCGCTTTCTGCTGGACTCCAGAAACAAGATACTGGAACTAATGGCCTCGGGGACCGGTCTGAAGCATGTGCTTCACGAGCTGATCAGGACCGTCGAAGCCTACGCTCCTGAGGTCCGCGGGTCGATATTCCTGGTCGATTTCAAGCGCGAACGCCTGCGTCTGGGAGCTGCCCCGAGCCTGCCCGACAGTTTCAACCTGGCGGTGGACCGGACGCCCATCCGGATGGGGGTTGGGTGTTGTGGCACGGCCGCATTTACGGGCAAACGTACGATCGCCGAGAAGATCGCCAGCCATCCGTATTGGGAGTCGGCAAGGGATCTGGCCGCAGGAGCGGGGCTAGAGGCATGTTGGTCCGAACCCATCTACTCGTCGGACAGGGAGGTCCTGGGGACATTCGCCTTCTATCTATCCGAGCCGCGTGGACCGGTTCAGGAGGAGATCGAGCTCATCACCCAATCCGCCGACATAGCAGGGATTGCGATCGAGCGGGATCGGGCCGAAAGAGCGATGCGGGTGAATACGGTGCTGCAACAGATGCGCATTGAAGTCCTGCACATGCAGAAAGAGGATGACTGGTTCGGGGTCTGTCTCTGCTTCCTCCGTGAATTGAGAAAGGTGGTGAGTTTCAACAAGGGCTCCATCTCCCTGGTCGACCTGATCGCGGGACAGCATACGACCTACCATTTCCACGAAGGGAAGATGCTCACGGAGACATTCGATGAAGTGCCGTCCAGCCTACGGCAGGTTGTTGCGACGGGAATTCCGCTGTACCGGAGAAATCGCCAGGACATCGATGCCCATCTGGACCGCGTTGAACCTGAGATCATGTGCGTAGTAGATGTTCCTTTCCAAGGGGGCTCGATCGCCATCAATGCCTTGGAGGAATACGCTTTTGCGGCGGAGGAGATTGCGGTAGTGGAGCAGTTCGCAACGGTACTTTCGGAAGCTTACCGCCGCCTGCAGGACCTGCAGGCTCTGGCACAAAAGGAATCTCAGCTGCGGCAGGCACAGAAAATGGAGGCGATTGGTCAGCTCACGGCGGGCATGGCCCACAACTTCAACAACCGCCTGATGGTGGTTTCATCCGCTGTAGAGTCGATGATTCTTACCAGGAAATATGACCTGAGGAATCTGGAGTTGGCCCTGGCCTCAACCGACCAGGCCGCTGAGATGGTCAGGCAACTCATGCTGTTCTCTCGTGCAGAAAAGATGGTCCACGTCCAGCCCATCCCGCTCCAGCAGGTTCTCGCCGGGGTCATCGACATAGGACGCAGCACCTTTGACCGCAAGATCACACTAAGTGAGGCCATCCCCACGGACTTGCCATTGGTCCCCGGAGATCGCACGCAGCTTGAACAGGTCTTTCTCAATCTCTTGCTGAATGCCCGTGATGCCGTAGCGGAGGACAACGCCTCCGCACCGGAGGTCCAGCTGGCAGCGAAGGTCGCCGTGTTGGAGGACAGGGATCTCCCGGCAGATCTGGCGACGCGGCACGGAGAGTATGTGTGTGTCCAGGTCATCGACAACGGAATCGGTATGAACGAAGAGACCCAGAACCGTGCCTTTGAGCCATTCTTCACTACCAAGGAGGTCGGGGAAGGCACGGGCCTGGGGCTGGCCACCGTGTATGCCATCGTCAAGGAGCACCAGGGGTGGATTGAGTGTGTCAGTCAAGAGCGCGCCGGCACGACCTTTTCAGTCTATCTGCCGGTCAGGGAGCATGAAATCGTCCCCGACCACATCGAACCAACGGCCTCTATGCTCTGCGGCACCGAGACAGTTCTATTGATCGAAGACGAGGACGATGTGCGCAGTCTGTTGGTGTCCTCCTTGAGACGTTATGGCTATTCGGTGTTGGTCGGCAGGGATGGCCTGGAGGGCTTGGAGGCATTTCAGCAGGAATGGAAACACATTGATCTGGTGCTGCTTGATCTCTCACTGCCGAAGCGCGACGGCCTGGACGTATTGGCACAGATGCGCGCCCTGAATCCAGCCGTCAAGGTCATCGTCTCGACGGGCCATACGGAACACAGCGCCGAGGCCATTGGGGTCCTGGCCTTGCTCGACAAGCCGTATCGTCTTTCGCAGGCGCTACAGACGATTCATGACGTGCTGCACGGTGCCCCAGAATAGGGGTAGCCCCTCACTCCGGTTCGAGATTCAACAGCTTCAGCCAGGCGTCCTCGTCCAGCCCGGCCACGTAACCGGTGACAAACTGCTCGAGAAATACCTGGTCGCACAACGGGGTGTGGCCCGCCAGTTCCTCGGGAACTGCCTTCAGCAATTCCCGGTAGCCACGTTCCAGGAGACGATATCCGGAACTCTCGTGCGGTTTGAATCTGGGGTGGGCCGAAACCAGGCCCAACTCGACCATCTCCTCATCCAGCAGGGCGTGCATCTGCTCGAGAAGGTGAATCCTGCGTTCCCAACTCGTGTCGTGTCGGGTTGACTCTTCAATCAACGGCGTCATTTCCGGCGCCAGTTTTTCCAACCGGACGAAGCTCGGATACAGCCATTTGTCATACGGGAAGTACCTGCGGTTGAGCAGGAAGGCCAGTTCCATGGTCAATTTCAAGGTGCGGCCGAAGGCAGTGAAGCAGAAAGGCATGTTCTGGCGCATGATGGCCCGCCGCATGGCGTACAGCCCCATGCCGCTGGCATACCGACACCAGTGGGCGATCCTTCGTTTCCAGACGGCGTCAGGATAGTAGTCCAGCAGGACGCTCCGGATGTGGGTGAACTGGCCGCTGCCGTCGTGCCAGACCTCCCCGTTGACAACATGTGCGATGTCTTCTTCGGGCATATCCAGCCAGTCTGTCGCGGTTTCCGGCAGGCCGGTCCGGCCAATCGTTCGGGTCAGGAAGGCGCCGATTCCGTCAGCCTCCAGGCCGGCGGTGCCCACCAGACCCTTTTCCAGTTTGAACCCCTTGAAGGTGTCCGGTAACCCCGCCGCAACGCGTTTCCAGGTGTCCGGATCCATCTCCTGGAGGAGTTCGTCCGGGAGCAGGATGCACACGCGCGGTCCCCAGTGATGGTCGCGGCTGTGCACATCGTCCATGCCGAAACATTCGCTGCCGTTTCCGAAGATCCCGCACGCACCAGTCTCCAGGGCTTCCGGGCACACCTTCTCCATGGATGGTCTGACCAGTTCATCAAAGAAGCTGCGCCCCAGGGACAAGGCGTTCACGTTGTCATCTTGTGTGCTCACGGCCATGCCTTTCTGTTCATCCCGTTTGATAGCACGGATCCGACTACACCGCGCCCAGCACCTCGCCGTCGTCCCGGGCGATGATCCGCTGCCCGGGCTCGACAATGACGAAATCATCGTCCCACTGGACGAGGAACAGCTTTTCGAGCAGGGACCAGCTGCCCTTGCGCTTCTCGAAGGCCCAACCGTTGTCTTTGGCCCGTTGACGCGCCCGGTCGATGAGACTCGATTCGTCCATCGTGCCCATTTCGAGATAGAGCAGGTGCGTGTAGTGGCTCTCCCAGCCGCCCATCGATTCGGCGATGTAATCGGCGTTCTCGCGCCCGTATTTCTTGACCATCTCCTCGTATGGCTCGGCAAGGCCCAGCTTGGCCATAACCCCTTGCTTGCCGTAGGCGGGCGTCGCCGGGTTGCCGTCGTTGTCGTTGCGTTCGCTCCAGCCGGTGGTGAGGTAGTAGGTGCCCGGGTTCTGGTTGAAGTACTCCTGGTAGGCACTGCGTGAGCCGAAGAAGAAAGAGATGCAGTCGTGAGCTTTTGGGATCACAAGTGGTACTGCCCCGGCCTGCACGCCGACCAGCCCGTCGTTGCAGCGGGCGTAACCGAGCATGATCGCTTCGTAACCTGAAGCGGGATCGACGGCGTCGATCGTCTCCTGCACCTTCGACACCATATCCAGTGTCTCGAGGTCATGCAGACCCTTGCGGAGAAACTCGACATCTACCATGTGCGGCCCGACTGCCGCGAGATAACACGCCTCGCGGTAGGCGATCTCGCAACCGATGAACTTGAACTTGCGCGGTGTGGTGGCAGGCATGGCTTCTCTTGACGGCGGGTGTCATGGTGCAATCGTGGGAAAACTAGGCAAGAAGGTTGCTGCTGCAATACCGCTGCAGGACCTTGCCACACCTGCCGATATTCCCTTGGGTGTTCATGCGGGAACCATCCTCGGCCGTCCCGGCTTCTCCCCAATACGTTGGCCAGACCTCCATGACACAGACGACGAGCCACAAGCACTTCGCCCTCATCAAGACGATCCAGAAGATCGACGTCTTCAAGGGATTCGACGGCCGCGACGTCCAGCTCCTGCTCAAGATCTGCCGCATGATGCCGTTCCCGGCGCAGACCACGATCTACGCCGAGGGAGACCCCAGCCTGGACATGTTGATCCTGCTTCGGGGCGAGATGTCGGTCCGCGGTCCGGGCGGCGTCGAGTATGCCCGCCTGGGAGTGGGCAGTCCCACCGGCGAGATGGGCATGCTGACCCGCGAGCCTCGCAGTGCTGATGTGGTGGCCACCGAAGACTGCACGGTTCTGATCCTCGAGCGCAGGTTTCTAGATGCCGGTGACGGACGACTCCTGTCCAAGATCCAGCAGAATGTCATCTCCATCCTCTGCGGCCGGCTCAATGAGACGAATGCTCTTCTGCAGGAACGCACCCGGGAGCTGACGGCCTTGCAGCGCGGCGACGATGACGACGAGTTGGACGACTACGACGAGTTCGACGACGACGACGAGTAGCCCCCGAATCGACGACGCTCACGCCTGGAGGATACCATGTTGAGTTCGGGCCAGGACGTGATCCTGGAGTCCATCCGGCAGGTCGACAAAGACGGCGGAGAAGCCCCAGACGCGAACGATGAGGGTCCGAAACTCGGGGTTGTCGGGGTCCTCGCGCGCCTTCATGAGAGTGTCACGATCGATGATGTTGACCTGCAGCGTGATGACTGACGGCATCTCCAGGAAGACGGTCAGCAAGGCTACGAACTTCTCGAATGCGTCATCGCCTCGAACGATGGACGAGTGGAGGGCGATGTCGAGTACAGAGCCGTGCGAAGCTCGCTCGAGATCGACCTTCGAGACCGATTTGAGGACGGCCGTGGGACCACTGGTGTCCATGCCGACGGCAGGTGAGAAGCTGTTGGCGGTCAACTCACCCTTCCGTCGACCGTCGGGCGAGGCGTCGTAGTCGCTCTTGCGATGGATGCCGAAGGACATGAAGCCGGGCGCCCATTTGCCACCAGGTCCTGCGGCGTTGTGGGATCGTTCGTGCACACCGTCGCAGAAGAACTCGGCAATCTCCTTGACGATCGAATCGACGAAATCGGTGTCGTTGCCAAACTTGGCGGTACGGTTTCTCAGCGTCTGGCGCAGGGATTCGTGGCCTTCGAAGTTGGCTGCCATGGCGCTGCGGAGCTGATCCCAGCTGAGGCTGCGCTCATCGAATATGAGCTGCTTGATGGCTGCCAGTCCATCGGCGGCATTGCCGACCTGAGCCAGAATCTTGCCGTTGATGGCATAGCGAGCCCCAGATGGTGACGCTTCCGCCAGACAGTCTTCGATCGCTGCGGCGAAGAACGGGAACGTGATCGGCCGTGCAGGACCGGGCCCGTCGGGCATGAATTCGACGAGCCGGCTCTTGTAGTCCTCCATCACTTCTTCGAATGTTGCGTGGTCCCTGCCGGCGCTGCTGTGTACGAGGTCGTTCAATACCGGGATGGCGTCGTGGACTCTGAATTTGATGGTTCCTTTGCCGCCCATGATGATTTCGGAACAGCCATCATTGCAGTAGTCGCGGGCCTCTTCGATGGGGATGCCGATCTTGACCAGCGAGGGCACCGTGACTTCGTCGTTGAACAGTGCCAGGTTGTTCGCGCCTTTGGCGAGCACCTGGGCCGAGGCTCGAAGGAGTGCCGGGGGCGTGTTCTTGAAGAACCGGACGTTGATCTTGGGTTCGGCGAGCATCAGTCTGCCTGAGGCCTCGATACACATGTAACTGAGCTCGTTCGAGGCGTCACCGCCGTCGGACGTCTGACCTGCCACCGAGATATTGCGCAACGTATCGTTGTCGGCCAGATGCGCATGCGGAAAGTGGGCGGTCTTGATGAAGAGGCACTCGAGCAGTTCCTGTGCCTCGGCCTGGGTGAGCCGACCTGCGTCGATGTCCTGACGGTAGAACGGGTACATCCACTGGTCGAAACGCCCGATGCAACCGCGTCCACCAAACACCCTTGTGAACTGGAGCAGTTGCAGCGCAGCGTGGAACGAGGTGGGCCTGCTCGTGGCCAGCTCATCGCAGACAGCCCCGATCCGGAACAGTTCGAGTTGTCGGCCGGGGTCAGTTTCCCGGGCGGCGAG
>PBSR01000222.1 GCA_002726335.1 Gemmatimonadaceae bacterium | reverse complement strand
GGAGGGGCCCGACGGCGATGGCGTCGCCGACGGCACCGAGAGCGGCCGCTGACGGCCGCCGCATCTCGGGATCGTCGTCCTGCAGTTGGTCGATCAACTGGTCGCGGACGTGGTGCAGGGCTCGGCCCAGGCGTTCTTCGCGGATGCCGCGATTCTGCAGGGCGACGAGGGTTGGAACGCCGTGGTAGTTGGCTTGCTCCAGTTCGCCGATCGCCATCTCCGCGAGTTCTTCATCGCCGTGCACGACGGCGTTGACGATGGTGTCGCGTGCCGTGTTCTCACCAAGCTTGACCAGGGCTACCGAGGCCAGCAGGCGAACCACCCGGGTCGAGTCGACGAGTTGTTTCTCGATCGCGGTGACGGCGGCCTCGTTGAAACCCAGGTTGCCTACAGCGCGCAACGCGGCGAAGCGCTCCGTCCACCGGTAGACTTTGGTGATGCGATCCTTCATGCTGGCAGAGGCGGCCTTGTGGCCGATGTTGCCGAGGACCGTAGCGGCGCCGGCCGTCGTCTTCTCGATCTCATCGCGGAAGTCGCGGTAGTCGGCGCCGCGGTAGAGGGCCGGATTGAGCAAGGCGACGAGTTGACGCGCCGCCGGCCGGCCGATGGTGGTCAGGGCTCCGGCGGCGTCGTTCCAGCGCTCTGAGCCGACATCGTTGGCGGCGAGGATCTCGATCTGGCTACGAACCTGTTCCTCGGTGGTCGAGCAGCCCACGGCGAGGGTGCCGAGAACCAGGCAGCAGATGGTGGGTGCGAAGGATCTCGCGATGGCGGGTACGTCGACTGGCACCAGGCAGCTACCTCGTTGTGGTCTCTTGTCACTGACACTCGAAAGTCGGATGACTCTCGGGGGCGACTAATCTACGATCCCCCGGGCAGGGTGGGCAACAGCTTCTACGGTTCCCAAGGGGGGGCCTTCCATGGTATACTTGGCGGCATGAACTGGTTCGACTGGCTGGCGGCGCTGATTCTTGTCGCTCTCGGCGTGCGCGGCTACACCCGCGGTCTCATCCTGCAGTTGTCGGCAGTCGTGGCCGTCGGTCTGGGTCTGTTGGGTGGGCTCTACCTGCACAGCGCCGCGGCTGCCATGCTGCCGGACATAGGGCATCCGGTGCTCAAACTGGTGGCTGGATTCACCGTCGTGTTCGTCGTTGTGGCGCTGAGCGTCAATTTCCTGGCGCGGGCGTTGAAGACAGCGGTGGATGCGCTGTTTCTCGGCCTGGTGGACCGACTGCTGGGAGCCGTCCTCGGAGTCCTGGCAGGTGTGCTGCTGCTGATGTTGAGCGTTCTGCTCGTCGGTCGGTATCTGCCCGATGGTCTGGCCTGGCTGGAGACGACCCGGACGGCGAACCTGCTGTCGGGCGTGATCGACTTCGTCCTGCCCGTGTTGCCCGATCACTTCCTCGAGTTCTTCGAGCAGCACGGGGGTTCGCCTGGTGAGTGGCTGGAGCCTCTGGACGACTTGCGCCGTGAGGGTGAGGAACTGCTCGACGAGGTTCGCGCCGCAAGCTGATCCGAGTCACGGTCCTGAGTCGGGCGCCTGGCCGCGCAGGTAGGCGTACGTCGTCGACCACTGAACATCCTGGTTCAGCAGTACATCCTCGAACAGGTGCCTCACCTTCTTCAGTTCGTCCGCCTCGAGATGCCGGCGCAGGTAGCTGGCGAAGGTGCGGTGTTTCTCGCCCCCCGGGTTGAACCAGTTGCCCAGGTGCTGGCTCGACAGGCGTCGGGTTGCCCTCAGCGTCTCGGTTTCCACCTCCACCTCACCAATCCCGGCTGCCGCCCACATGGCTGCCAGGTCCTGAGGTTCCCAGTTGACTCGCGGATTGCCGGCATCGGCATAGATGTCCCGCTCGGCCTGGAGCACCCGTGCCGACAGGTCCTCGCCAAGAGCTTCCAGCTTTACCAGGTCCGTCAGCCGCTGACTGAGACCCGGCACCGTCTCGGCGCAGCTGATGCGGCCCTCCGGGGCCAGGAGTCCGGCGGCAGCCCGCATCGCCTCTTGCCGCTCGTCGATGTCACCAAAGGCGTTGCGGGCGACGATGGCGTCGAAGTGAATCCCGTCCTCCTGCTGCAGACCCACCAGCGTGCCCAGGCGTGGGATGGGACCCTCCAGGATGATGGGACGGTCCAGTTCGTTCAGGTGCTGACTGGCCATTTCGCGGACGCCCACCGCTGCCGTGCGGTCGGTGCACAGAGCCCACACCGAGCCCTCGGGGACCCTTCGAATCGCCTCCCAGGTCAGCAGCCCCGAGCCGGCATCGACATCAAGGACGACGTGATGACGGGCCAGCTCGAGGGCCCCGAAGATCCGGGTGCGTACGTGGTCGAGCTGCGCCGACAGCTCCCCGGCAGCGCGGACCAGCCACTGATCGCGTTGGCGATCCTCCGGTGAGCGTGTCAGGGCTTCGGCATGGCCCTGATCTCCCTCCACGACTGCGGCAAGCTGCAATTCGCGCCGTCGGCGCACCTCGTCGGCGATGTCACGCTCGTGGCCCTGGCTGGAAGGTTCGTAGAACACCCGTCCATGCAGGCTGTCCGGCAGGTACTGCTGCGCGACCCAGTGGTCGCGGTAGGCATGGGGATACAGGTAGTTGGCCCCGTGGCCCAGACCTTCGCCGTCGCGACTGGCATCCTTCAGATGGTTGGGGACCTCACCGTCGCCCTCTGCCTCCACGGTCGCCAGGGCGTCGAAGAAGGCGAAGGTGGAGTTGCTTTTCGGCGCCGTCGCCAGGTACAGCGCCGCCTCAGCCAGGTGGAAGCGGCCCTCCGGCAGACCGACGCGGTCGAAAGCGCTGGCCGCGGCGCTGACGACGGCGAGGGCGTTCGGGTCGGCCAGACCCACATCCTCGCCGGCGAAGATGATCATCCGCCGGAGCAGGAACTGCGGATCCTCGCCGGCATAGACCATCCGGGCCAGCCAGTAGACGGTGGCGTCAGGGTCGGAGCCTCGCAATGACTTGATGAAGGCGGAGATGGTGTCAAAGTGGTAGTCTCCCTCCTTGTCATAGAGCACGGCCCGCTGCTGAATCGATTCTTCGGCCACGCCCAGGGTGACCCTGATGACACCCGCCTCCGCCGGCGTCGTCTCGACGGCCAGCTCGATGGCGTTGAGCAGGGCGCGGGCATCGCCGTTGCAGACTTCGACGAGGTGTTCGAGGGCGTCATCGTCGAGCCGGACCGTGCGCTCGCCGTAGCCGCGGGGGTCGGTCAGAGCCTGTTCGACGATACGGCGCAGGTCCTTGGTCTCGAGGTCGCGCAGCTGGAAGATGCGACTGCGCGAAACGAGCGGTCGATTGACGGAGAAAAAGGGATTCTCCGTGGTGGCGCCGATGAGGATCACCGTGCCGTTCTCGACCCAGGGCAGCAGCGCATCCTGCTGCGCCTTGTTGAAGCGGTGGACCTCATCGATGAAGAGGATGGTTCGATGGCCGTAGAGGTCGTGCCGTTCCTTGGCCTCCTTCACGGCGGTGCGGATGTCGGCGATACCGGCAAGCACGGCGTTGATGGTGATGAAGTGGGACTTTGTCGTGTTGGCGATAACGAGGGCCAGCGTCGTCTTGCCGGTGCCGGGTGGGCCGTAGAATATCAGCGAGGACAGCTGGTCGGCCTGAATGGCCCGGCGCAGCAGGCGGCCCTGGCCGAGAATGTGATCCTGGCCGACGAACTCATCGAGTACGCGCGGGCGCAGGCGGGCGGCCAGCGGCTGATCGCCGGCATCGCGTCTGCCCGCCTCGAAGAGGTCGAGAGACTGGCGCGATGTACCCTTTCGGGAGGCGTCTGTCATCGGCGAGAGAGTGCTCCAGGGATGACGGGAGGCAGGTCAGCGGACCGGAGTTGGCCTCGACCCAGAACCCGACGGAGCGTAAGATAGAAGGCTCTCCAACGACTCACAACGCGACGCGCGGCAACGGGGAAGGCGAATGGCGACAGACCGCAAACCACCGGGCACCGACGATGAGCTGATCGAGTGTATGACGACCCCGTCGGCGGCGGTGTGCGAGGCGGTGGCGCAGTACGAGGGGGACGTCATCATCCTCGGCGTCGGCGGCAAGATGGGCCCGACGCTGGCGGAACTGCTCCTGCGTGCCGGTGGGGGAGACGGCGGCCGGCGCGTCATCGGCGTCGCCCGTTTCAGCGACCCCCGGGGACGTGATCACCTCGAAGAGATCGGCGTGACGACAATCCAGGCTGATCTGCTCGAAGACCAGGCGTTGCGCGACCTGCCCGATGCGCCACATGTCTTCCTGCTGGCCGGGTTCAAGTTCGGCGCCACAGGAAACCCGTCGATGACGTGGGCGATGAACAGCCTGCTGCCGGCGCGGGCCGTCGAGCGGTACCGTGAGGCACAGATTTCCTATGTCAGTTCCGGGAATGTCTATGCGTACACGGCGGTGGCAGGCGGCGGTGCAGGGGAGAGTGACGTTACCGAACCGGTGGGGGAGTACGCCCAGTCCCGCCTCGGCGGCGAGCGTCTCGCCGAGTTCGCCGCCCGGTCCACGGGTGCCCGGCTTTGTACCTTGCGACTGTTCTACGCCACGGAGCTGCGTTACGGTATCATTCACGATATCGCCTGGCGCGTATGGACCGGGGAACCGATCGATGTCTCCATGGGCCACGTGAATCAGATCTGGCAGGGGGACGCCAATGCCTACCTGGCGCGTTCCTTTCCGTTGTGCACGAACCCACCCACGACACTGAACATGACCGGAGAGCGGGTGCTGTCGGTGCGGGCCACCGCCGTGAGGCTGGGCGCCGCCATGGGTCGTGAGCCGGTGTTCGTGGGAGTCGAGGCCGAGACGGCGTTGCTCGGTGACACGTCTGCCCTGGTGGACGAGCTTGGCCCTCCGGAAACGTCGATCGACGACGTGATCGACTGGATGGCACACTGGGTTCAGGCAGGGGGTACGAGCCATGGCAAGCCGACCAAATACGAGTCGAGAACGGGTGACTTCTAGATGAAAGCACGAATCCGCCACACCGACGAACTGCGGGGTACACTGAATCCGCCGTCGTCAAAGAACTACACAACTCGCTACCTGCTGGCTGCGGCACTGGCCGAGGGCGACAGTATCGTGCACCATCCGGCACGATCGCAGGATGCCGATGCCCTGCTGCGGTGTCTGTCCGATTTCGGAGCCGTCATTCGGGAGGAGATCGATGACGCCGGGGGGCGACACCTGCACGTGCGTGGATTCGGCGGCAAGCCGGCCAGCCCCGGCGTACTCGATGTCGGCAATGCCGGGGCCGTGGCCCGCATGTTGATGGCGGTGGGCGCGTTACTTCCCGAGGTGCGCTTCGAGACACCCTTCGTCGACTCACTGGGCAAGCGGCCTCACGACGAGCTGTTCTCCGGCCTCGAGCAACTGGGGGCTTCCGTGGACTCGGCGGACGGGCGCCTGCCGGCTACGATCCGCGGCGGTGCGCTTCATGGCGGCACGGTGCAGATCAAGGGCTGGTCCTCCCAGTTCCTCAGCTCATTGCTCATCCTCTCGCCTCTGATCGGTGAGGATGTGCGTCTCGAGATCACCGGCGAGCTCAACTCACAGCCTCTCGTACATACCACGCTGGAAGTCCTGCGCCAGGCTGGCATCGAAGTCGAGGTCGCCGACGATCTGCGCTCCTTCCAGATCGCCGCCGGTCAGTCCTACAACCCCGGGGAATACTCGGTGAATGGCGACTGGCCTTCCTCGGCGGCGATTCTGGCCGCCGGCGCCCTGACCAGCAGTGGTATCATCGTCGAGCGTCTGTTCGAAGACCGCCAGGGTGAGCGCGCGGTACTCGAACTGTTGCGTGAGATGGGAGTCGATGTGTCCTGGGATGGTCAGCGTGTGGAGTTGCGCGGCCATGACGGCCTGCGGGGTGTCGACTTCGACGGCGACAAGGCCACCGATGCGGTTCTCGCCATGTTGGCCGTAGCCGCTCACGCCGAGGGCACGAGCCGCTTCTATGGTATCGGGAATCTGCGGCAGAAAGAGTGTGACCGCATCACGGTACCTGTGGAGGAACTGCGCCGCTTCGGTGTCGATTGCCACGAGGAAGAAGAGGCCATCGTCGTTCGCGGCCGGACCGAGGGGTATGCCGGCGGCCACGAAGCCGAAACCCATCACGACCATCGCGTGGCACAGATGCAGGCCCTGATGGGTCTGCGCAGCCGCGACGGTGTCGTCGTCCTCGACGCCGAGACCGTGGGTAAGTCGTATCCGGAATTCTTCAACGATCTGAACAGCCTTGGCGCCGCCATCGACCTGGAGTCTGCCTGAGATGAAGATCACCGATCTTCGCATCATCGACGTGGCTGCGAGCTCTCGCGGCCACTGGCTCTTCGTCCTCATCGACACCGACTCTGGCATCACCGGTGTAGGGGAGGCGAGCCAGAGTGGCAACGATCTACTTACACAGGCCGCTCTGCGGCAGCTGGGCGAGCAGATCGAGGGGCAGGATCCGACGCAGCCCGAGGTCGTCTGGGAGCGGATGGCCGGGGGTGGCGGTGATGTGTTCTCAGGCAAGTCCGGCCGGGTTGGCGCCACCGCGGTCAGCGCCATCGACCAGGCGCTGTGGGATATCGCCGGCAAGGCTCTCGATGTACCGGTCTGGCGTCTGTTGGGTGGTCGCCGTCGGCAGCGCATTCGCTGTTATGCCAACTTGAACAGGGGTACACAGGACCGCTCGCCGGAAGGGTTCGCCCGCCAGGCGGCAGCGGCCGTAACGGCGGGCTTCCGCGCCGTAAAGTGCACTCCCTTCGACGAGGTCCGTGGCGGTCTGGCCGATCGCGATGGTGTGGAGAGCGACCTCGACAAGGGTGTGGCGCGTCTGCAGGCGGCCCGGGAGGCCATCGGCGGCGACATCGAGCTGCTCGTCGACTGTCACTGTCGGTTCGACCTGGCGCTGACGCGGAAGCTGATCGACAAGGTGAAGCCTCTGGACCTCTACTGGCTCGAAGAACCGATTCCTCGCGACGAGGTCGAGGCCATGGCACACATCACCGCTCACGGCGGCATCACGACGGCGGGAGGGGAGTCGTTCTTCGGGCGCGCCGGTTTCCGCGACTATCTCCGACATCGTGCCGTCCACATTATCATGCCCGACGTGAAGCACGCCGGTGGCATCACGGAGCTGCGCCGTATCGCGCACGTGGCAGAACTGGCGCAGATCCCCGTAGCTCCGCACAACCCGGCCGGTCCCGTGTCGACCCTGGCCGGCGTCCACGCGGCAGCGACGATCCGCAACTTCCTCATTCTCGAGTGGGCTTTCGGCGAGGTCCCCTGGCGCGGCGACCTGGTTCGACCGGCAGAGATCGTCGAGGACGGTTTCATCGCCGTACCCGAAGGGCCAGGCCTCGGCATCGAACTGGATGAGGCCGTAGCCGCCGCTCACGCGAAACTGGACGCATGACACTCTACGACTGGCTGGCCATCCTGCTGTATCTGGCAGCCACGATTGGCATCGGCCTGTGGCTGAGCCGTCGGCAGGAGGATCTCGACGACTATTTCCTGGGTGGCCGCAACATCCCCTGGTGGGCGGCCCTGCTGTCGATGGTGGCTACGGAGGTGAGCGCCGCCACCTTCCTGGGGGCGCCGGAGCAGGGCTACGTCCGCGACATGACGTACCTGCAGTTTTCGGTGGGCACGATCGCGGCACGCTTCGTGCTGGCGTCGGTCTTCATCGCCGCCTTCTACCGCCTGCGTGTGTTCACCGTGTACGGTTTTCTGACGGAACGTTTCGGTACACCGACTCAAACGACGACGGCTGCCGTCTTCCTGCTGGGGCGACTGTTCGCCAGCGGCGCCCGGCTGTTCATCGCCGCCATCGCCATTCAGGTGGCCACGGGGCTGAGTCTGCAATGGAGTATCGTCGTGCTCGGCGTCGTGGCCGTGATCTACACCTGGTTCGGAGGCATCAAGGCGGTGATCTGGACCGACGTTCTGCAGGCCATCGTCCTCGTCGGTGGCGGGCTGATCGCCCTGTGCAGCCTGCTGGGCAAGGTGCCGCTGTCTTTCGGTGAGACCGTCGATTTTCTCTCCACCCACGACAAGTTTCGCGTCTTCGACTTCGGCGACGGTGGCGGCATCCGGGAGGTCCTTTCGAACCCGTACCATATCGTACCGGCCGTCATCGGCGGCTTCTTTCTGACCATGGCGACCCATGGCACCGATCACGACATGGTGCAGCGCCTGCTGACCTGCCGCGAGAGCCGCGAGGGGCAGCGATCATTGTGGGTGAGCGGTCTGGTCGGCCTCTTCGTCACCACGCTGTTTCTCGCCGTGGGACAGATGCTGTTCGTCTACGTCCGGCATCTGCCGGCAGGTGATCCCATGGGGATCGCCGCCGAGATGCTGGCCGATTCGGGCAAGAACGGGCATTTCTTCCTGCACTACATCGTCACGGTCTTGCCGGCCGGTGTCACAGGTCTGGTGCTGGCCGCCGTGTTCGCCGCCGCCATGTCGAGCCTCGACTCGGCCATGAGCGCCATGTCGGCCACCTTCGTCTCCGACATCTACCGGCCACACTTCCATCGGCAGGGCAGCCAGAGTCACTATCTGTTCGTGGGGCGCTGGTCGACTGCCGTCATCGGTGCCCTGCTCGTCGGTGTCGCCCTTCTCGTCGTCCACTACTACGAAGCCAACCCGGAGACTGACCTGCTGTCCATCGCCCTCGGTGTGATGACATTCTTCTATGGCGCCCTCCTCGGAATCTTTCTCATCGGCTTCATGACCCGCGCGCGGGGCAATTCGGTGTCGAACGCCGCCGGTGCCGTGGCCAGCATCCTCGTCGTCCTGCTCGTCAAACAGACGACGGACATCAGTTGGCCCTGGTTTATCGTCTTCGGCACGCTGGTCTCTTTCGGTGTCGCCTGTGCGGGGCGGACGGCGGCAGCGGTGGCCACGCGCTACGCTGAATCGAGGTAGCTGTTGCGCCTGCTCCTGACCACCTGCGTGGCGCTGGTCTCCGGATCCTGCCTGGCGCAGTCTCTCGGGGGGGGTGCCCATCCCGTGCAGGCACGGATCGTCGTCGAGGCGACACAGATTCAGCCGGATTCCGAGTTCGAACTCGCCGTGGTGCTGGATATGGCGCCCGCCTGGCACACCTACTGGGCTTTTAGTGGCGATGCCGGTCTGCCGTCGCGAGTCGACTGGCGTCTGCCTGATGGCTTCCAGGCTGATGAACTGCGGTGGCCCGGACCACATCGTTACACCGAGGCCGGCGACCTGACCGTCTTCGGCTATGCCGACCAGGTGGCGCTGTTCACCCACGTGCAGACGCCAGATGCACTGCCTGACACCCTTCATATCGGCGCCGAGGTGTCCTGGCTCGTTTGTGCCGACATCTGTATTCCGGGGGATACGACGCTGACGTGGGCTCACGTGCCCGGTACATCGATCCCGGACAGAGGAATCCTGGCGCGCTATCGTCCTCTCCTGTCCACGCCGCTGACGGCAGCCGACCCGGTCAACTGGTCCCACACCATTCGCGACATCGGCGATGGCGTACGTCGAGTCGAGGTGAGTTTGACCGCCCAGGGGGATGGCCAGGGCTTGCCGGATTTCTACCCCCGTAGTGTAGGCGAGAGCGCCTACATCGAGGCGGGACCGCGGCAGATTCAGGGACGGGGAAGAGTCAGGGTACATCAGGAGATCGTACCCTACGCCGGGGAGGCACCCGCCCGGGTGCTGACAGGGGTGATCGGCTACGAAGGGGGTGATGGCATACCCCGCTACCGCAGCGTCAGCATCGATCTGACAACGACGCAGGCAGCCTCCTTCGACCTTCTCGGCACGTCGTATGCGCAGGATACCGCTCGCACCGGCAGTCTGTGGATCTACCTGCTGATGGCCATGGTGGGGGGCCTCATCCTCAATCTGATGCCCTGCGTACTGCCGGTGATCTCTCTGAAGGTCATGTCTCTGGTAGGGCAGGCGGGGGAATCGGCAGCCCGTGTACGCCAGCTGGGTCTGGCCTTCGTCGCCGGCATCGTCGTCACCTTCCTGGCGCTGGCAGCCACCGTGGTCGCGCTGCAAGCGGGAGGCGAGCAGATCGGCTGGGGTTTTCAGTTCCAGTCTCCCGGCTTCGTACTGTTTCTGACCGGGCTGGTGTTCCTCCTCGGATTGAGCCTGTTCGGCGTGGTCACCATCCGCCTTCCAGGCGCCTGTTTCGGTGGCGTGGGACAGGGCGAAGGACCCGGAGCCAGCTTCGCCAATGGCGTGCTGGCGACAATTCTGGCCACGCCCTGCACGGCGCCATTTCTCGGGGCCGCTCTCGGTTTCGCTTTCAGTCAGTCAGCCGGCATCATCTTCGCCATCTTCGCCGCCGCCGGCATCGGCATGGCTCTGCCCTATCTGGTACTTGCCTGGCATCCCGGCTGGATCCGCTACTTGCCAAAGCCGGGCGCCTGGATGGAGCACTTCAAGCAGAGCATGGGCTTTCTGTTGATGGCCACGGTGCTCTGGTTACTCTGGGTGCTGGGTAAGCAACTGGGTATGGAAGCGGTGGTGTGGACGGGCGCGTTCCTGCTCTGCCTGGCGTTGGGGGCCTGGTTTCTGGGCTCCTGGGTGGACCTGCGCAGCAGTGCGCGGCAGAGGGCCGTCGCCTGGGTGGCCGCCCTGGCCATCGCCCTCGGTGGCTATGTCGTGTTCCTGCGCCCACTGCTCGTCCAGCCGGTCTCTGCCGGCAGCACGACCCCGATCACGGACTCCGAGTGGGAGGACTTCGACGTGGACCGTGTCGAGGCGCATATCGGTGCGGGACGAACGGTGTTCCTCGATTTCACGGCGGAGTGGTGCTGGACCTGCAAGGTCAACGAGCGCACCGTCCTGGCCGACGCCGACGTGCGCGATCGTCTCAAGAAGATGGACGTCGTCCTGGTGCGGGCCGACTGGACGAGCCGTAACACCGAGATCACACAGATGCTGCGGGCCTTCGGGCGTTCGGGTGTGCCGCTCTACGTCATCTTCCCCGGCGGCAGACCGGAACAGCCCCTGGTTCTTCCCGAGGTGATCACAACGGGAATCGTGCTCGAGTACCTGGACCAGGCCGAGATGATCAGAAAAAAAACCGGCTGACTACTCTTCCAGGATTCGGTTCACATCCCGCCGCCCCATCTCGCGCACGCGTAGCAGCGCGGTACGGTGGTGGGCGCGTGGCGAAGACATACCCTTCTCCCAGCGGACGATGGTATTGGTGCTGACGCTGAGGATCTCGCCAAGCTCTGCCTGAGACAGGTTGAGGCGCAACCGGTGCCGCTTGATCGACGCCGGCGTCACTCGAGCCCGAGTGCCTTCCTCTTCGCCTCCGGGAGGCGCATAGAGCGCGGTACCGGTGTCGGTGGCCGTCTGGGCAACCATCTTGGCAAGGGACCGTTCGAGTCTGTTGATCGTCGTCTGCTGGTCGCGCACGGTGCGGCGCAGTGTCTGCACCTGCTTGCGCAGGGGATCGCAGACATTGCGGATCTCCTTGCGCGAGAGGCGAGTGATTTCCTCCTTGAATGCCTGTGCCATATTTGGCATGCTTCAGTAGTCCTTTCACGGGATCGAGTACCTGAAAACGTGCAAAAACCATACACATAAACTACAGTGACCTTGAAATTCTTCAACCCCGATGTCAGCTGTGAATGGTGAGAGATGACACAATCTTCGAAGCGACCGCATGTCTTGCTGGTGACCACCGATCACTGGCCCGGTTCCCTGCTCGGCGTCTGCGGCCATGCCTGTGTGCGCACACCGACGCTCGATCAACTGGCGCGCAACGGCGTGCGTTTCCCGCGGGCGTATGCGGAGACGCCGGTGTGCGTGCCGGCGCGACGTACGCTGATGACGGGCTGCCCGCCGAGGACCCACGGCGACCGCGTGTTCACCGACATGGAGATGCCTGCCCTGCCGACCATGGCCCAGACCTTCCGTGATGCCGGGTATCAGGCTTACGCCGTGGGCAAGCTGCACGTCCACCCGCAACGGGCACGGATCGGTTTCGACGACGTGATTCTCGCCGAGGAGGGGCGGACGCAGTGGGGGGTGACCGATGACTACGAGGCCTACCTCACGGAGCAGGGCTTGGCGGGCCGACAGTTTCTCCACGGCATGGGGAACAACGAGTACGTCAACCGGCCCTGGCACCTCGACGAAGAGCACCACGTGACGAACTGGACGACCCGGGAGATGGTACGTCTCATCAAACGCCGGGATCCGACTCGTCCCGGATTCTGGTACCTGTCCTACTGCCATCCGCATCCACCGTTGGCGCCGCTGCGGGACTATGTCGACATGTACCGGGAGCGGCCCATCGACACGCCGAGCCTGGGCGCCTGGGCCGACGACCCGGCGGCTCTGCCGCAGTACCTGCGACAGAACCGTGCCCGGGGAGACATGATGTCGGATCAGGACATGCGCACGGCGAAGCGGGCCTTCTATGCGCTGTGCACGCATATCGACCATCAGCTGCGTGTCGCCATCGGCACGCTGCGCGAAGAGGGGCTGCTCGAGGATACGATCATCCTCTTCACTTCCGATCACGGGGACATGCTCGGCAAGCACGGGCTGTGGGCGAAACGGCTGTTCTATGAGGAATCAGCGCAGGTGCCGATGATACTGGTCGGTACGGAGTCCCAGGGCCGGGACGGCACGGTAGCTCCCGACACGCTGGATGACCGGCTCGTGGGCTGGCAGGACGTGATGCCCACGCTGCTGGGCCTGGCGGGTGTGGACACGCCGGAAACCGTAGAAGGAAGCTCGATGGTGAGTGAGAAATCCTGTCGGGAGGCGCTGTATGGTGAGGTGGGAGAGGGGCGCAACGCGACACGGATGCTGCACGACGGGCGGTACAAGCTGATCTACTATCCGGTAGGCAACCGTGTCCAGCTGTTCGACCTGGAAACGGACCCGGAGGAGTTCACGGATCTGTCGGACTCGGAGTCGCACGTCGAACTCCGTCGACGGCTGGAGACGGCCCTGATGGCCGAGCTCTACGGCGGTGACCTGGAGTGGGTCAGCGACGGCGCTCTGGTGGGTATGCCCGACGAAGAGACTGCACCCGGCCCGAACCGGGGCCTGTCAGGTCAGCGCGGACTCCACTGAAGCGGTGAGCCTAGGATTTCTTGATCGCATGCCCGCCGAACTGGTTTCTCATGGCGGAGAGCATGCGGTCGGCGTAGCTCTCCTCGTCGCGGGAGCGCAGGCGGCTGATGAGGGAGTGGGTGATGACGGGGGCGGGAACGTCGAGCTCGATGGCCTCAGCTACGGTCCAGCGGCCCTCGCCGCTGTCTGAGACGTACGGGGCGATGGCTTCCAGTTCCTGATCTTCCTTCAGCGCGGCCGCCGTCAAGTCCAGGAGCCAGGAGCGGACCACAGACCCGTGGCGCCAGATCTCGGAGATCTGGTGCAGGTCGAGGTCGAACTCCGATTTCTTCTTGAGGATGGCGAAGCCCTCGGCGAAAGCCTGCATCATGCCGTACTCGATGCCGTTGTGGATCATCTTCGTGAAGTGGCCGGACCCGGTGGGGCCGACGCGCCCCCAGCCCAGTTCGGCCGAAGGTGCGAGGCTTTCGAAGATGGGATCGAGACGGCCCACAGCATCGATGTCACCGCCGATCATCAGGCTGTAGCCCTCTTTGAGTCCCCAGACGCCGCCGCTGGTACCGGAGTCGACGAGGTGGAGTCCGGCGTCGGCAAGTTCCCGGCCGCGCCGTACGGTGTCCTTGTAGTTGCTGTTGCCGCCGTCGACGATGGTGTCGCCCGGGGACAGCAGTCCGGCCAGCTCCGTTATCGTCTCTTGGGTCGGTGCGCCTGCCGGCACCATGACCCACACTGCTCTTGGGGCGGTGAGCCGGTCGACGACATCGGCCAGGGATACGGCTCCCACAGCGCCCCCGGCACCGGCCTTCTTCACAGCCTCGGTGTCCCGGTCATAGACGACGATCTCGTGGCCGCCCTGCAGCAGGCGGGTTGTCATGTTGGCGCCCATGCGCCCCAGGCCGATCATTCCCAATTGCATGATGGTCACGTTCTTTCGTCTCAGGTTTGGTGGGCAACGCCGAGGGCGTCTGTGATCGTCTTCAGGCCGGCGACGATGTCAGTTCCGAGATGCAGCCGCAGCACCTGTCGACCACCTTCGAGCAGTGCCTGCTGGTCGCCGAGGGCCTGGGCCGCGATCAGTGTGCCGAAGCTGACCGCCGACGTGTCCCCGCCCGGCTCGTCGGGGATGTCGAGGTCGGTGGTATGATCACAGGTGATCTGCAGGAACAGCCCGGCGCCATCGTCGCCCTTGTGCAGCTGTCCCGTCGAGTGCAGGTACCGTGGACCATAACCAGCGGATGTGGCCAGTCGCCAACCGGACCGAATCTGCTGGCGGATGGCGGTCAACGCGGCATCCGTCTCAGCGGCGGAGGGCACGTAGGCCTGCAATGACAGGTAGGCGCCGTCATCCGCGTCCGCCAGGAACCGGCGCAGAACACCGGCGAGAGAGTCGGCCTCAACATCACCATAGACCGCGATGCCCTCGGTCTCGAGGACGGGCGTCTGTTCCGGAAGCTGTCCTTGTGCACGGTAGGCTTCCATCATCGACCGGGCCAGAATCTTGGCTGCTTCGACGTCGGGCTGATCGAAAGGATTTATCAGAAGCAGGTGGGAGGCGACGATGGTGGCCACCTCCCAGGTGAACATGGCTGCTCCCACGTCGTGCACATCATCGAACTGCAGGTCGGCGACCGGCTGTGCGGCATCGACGAGAGCGCGTACGGCAGCATCCTCGTGCTGTTCGCCGGACATCCGCATCCGGACGAAGAGACGATCCGAACCGTAGGCGTCGGGGCTGGTGAGCGGTTCGCCGTCGACGGGCAGGATACCTTTCCCCTCCTTGCCCGTGCTCTCGGCGATGAGTTGCTCAATCCAGACGCCCACGGGAGACAGGGTCGGTGAGGTGACGAAGGTCAGCTTGTTGCGCCCGGCGAGGGCGGCCGCTCCCATGACCGCACCAAGGCTGAGGCCGACACCATCGTCGACGATGTCCTTGACCGCTTCGACGCTGAGGGTGAGCAGTCGCTCGACGTCGATCCCACAGAGCCGCGCGGGAACCATGCCGAAACAGGACAGGGCGGCGTAACGACCGCCGATGTCGGGGTCGTTGAGGAAGGTGTGCCGGAAACCGAGCTCCGCTGCCAGATCGGCCAGACCACTGCCGGGATCGGTGATGGCGACGAACTGCTGTCCCGCCTGCTCCCGGCCGACGGCGGCGACGGCCAGCCCGTAGCAGTACTTCGTAAGGGACAGGGTCTCGACGGTACCGCCGGACTTGGTGGCGGCGATGAACAGCGTGCGGGCCGGGTCGAGATCACGTGTGGCGTTGGCGATGGCCACCGGGTCGGTGCTGTCGAGGACGGCGAGATCCAGATACCCCGCGGAAACTCCGAAGAGCCGGCGAAAGACCTCGGGCGCCAGCGACGAACCACCCATCCCCAGCAGCAGCGCATGGGTCAGTCCGTCGGACCGGGCGGCATCGACAAAGGTTTCGATGCCTGGCAGCTGGGACAGCAGGGTCGCAGGACTGTCCAGCCAACCGAGTCGGTTGCTGATCTCGGTGGGGTCGGGTTTCCAGACCGTGTGATCCCGTTCGACGATTCGGGCGGCAATCCGGTTCTCACTCAAGGAACTCCGGGTCCTGGCCAGTTCGGACTGCAACGGGCCGAGGTCGGCCAGTGAGAGTGTCAGCGACATGGAACCCCTCCAGTTGGTGATAGTTGAACCCCCTCGTGGGGGCCTGTATCTTGAGCGCCAACCGCACTGCACGCGCCGTCCAGGCGTGAAATCGAAGGAAAGCATCCGTGGCTGTCCGTCTCTACCAGATCGCAGAGAATTTCTACCTGATCGGCGCCGGCACCACGCCCTGTCTGCGCTGGTATCGTGACGCCGGGCGCTGGATGTCAGAGCCCACACAGCTGCCGCAGCCGGCGGCGAGCGTCGCTCTGGACGAGGTCCCCGACGACCTGCGGGAGGAACTGCTTGCCTTCGTGGTCCGCGCCGATGCCATGGGCGCTTCACAGATCAGCAACTGAAGCGCATTGCCGATCCTCGCCCTCCCGCTGGTGCTCATGCTGCTGGCCTGCGGAAGTGACAGTCCCACGGAACCGCCTCCTCCCGGGAAAGCCGAATCCCTTGTTGGCGCCTGGCACACACGGGGAGACGATCCCGACCTGGGTGAACAGGTGGACGTGCGTCTCGACCTGCAGGAATCGGGAGTCCTGCGGGTGACGGTGACCCAACCCGGAGGAGCGAGCCTGACCTTTCCTGGAAGCTGGACCGTGACGGACGACATGCTGAGACTGCACGGCGCCTGGTTCCAACCGGACGGCGAAGTGGCAGTGCGCTGTGAGTTGACCGGGGACCTGCTGATCCTCACTGCCACAGACGGCAGCACCCAGACGTGGGAGCGCCGCCAGCAGTAGTTGGCTCCAGCTGTAGCTACACTACCAGGACCGAATTGCTGCCGCCGTACGGGGTGGGGCTGTGCTGGTCGCAGGCCGGATCCTCGCGCCACTCGCCATCGACGACGAAACGGTACTCATAGGTTCCGACGGGCAGATTCATCCAGGTTCGGAAGGAATCATCCTTGCCGCGCTTCAGGGCCCGGGCCGCAGGATCCCAGTCGTTGAACGATCCGGCGACGCAGACCTGGCTGGCGCCGGGTGCGACCAGCTGGAAGTTGGCTCTTTTCTTCGTGCTCTTTGCAGGCATTGACGGTCTCGCGAATGTGAAGTTGGGTAGTAAACCCGTGAGAATGATGGTCAATCGAGAAGATACGGGACCCTGAAAAACTGTCAATTTCCCTCTGTCGCAAGGCGTTACGGCACCATCAAGCCCTCGAGGTGTTGTGGTCCCATCGCTTGCAGTCGTGTCCCTCAGCCGCGGGCGCAACTGCCTGCAACCCACTATATTGAGGCTTCTGCTTCCATCGATTTCCGGTAAAGAGCGATGAATCCTGAAGCCGCCGCCGATACTGCGGTCCTAGTCAGCGCCCTCCTGACCTTGCTGGCGATCATCTCCAAGCTCGTCACCGCCAACTTGGTGACGCGGTCGAAGCGTGTCTTCGCCAAGCTCGATGTCCGTCGCCGGGAGATCGTCAGCCGTCTGAAAGAGGTGCAGCTGAAGACGACCTCGGCCAAAGGAACACTCGAGTTTTGGGAACGTCGGCGAACCGAGATCTCCCAACGGGTGCAGGATGCGTCTCGCGATCTGGAGAATTACGTAGATCAGTTCGGGGCAGACGACGATGGGTGGGAGACCGAGGGCGAGGAAGCTGCTGAGGCCGAGTCCGACATGGAGTCTGAGCCTGCCCCGGAGGCGATTGGGGAGGAGAGGGGAGACTCGAGCGTTGGCGAGACGGATGCCGAGGACGGGCCCACCGGTGATCCGGCGATGCTCGCGGAAGAATCAGTGGCGGCCGCCGGAGACACAATGGCTGAGGCCGAAGGCGAGGTCGAGAGCGGCGTTGGCGAGCAGGAAGCACCGGATTCTCCGACACCCTGAGACGAACAGACCGGTGATGGATCGCGGCGGCTCGGTGCTAGATGGATACCGGGGCGCCGTTTTTTTGTTCTGAGAGGGGAGTGGGTCCAGCCGCATGATGATCGAGTGTGATGTTGCCGTCATCGGGGGAGGGCTCGGTGGTGTTGCTGCCGCTCTGCGTGCTTGTCGGTCCGGCGTCCGGGTATGCCTGACGGAGGAGACAACCTGGCTCGGTGGCCAGGCGACCTCGCAGGGCGTGTCGGCCATGGACGAGCAGGACCATATCGAGACCTTCGGCGGCACGGCCAGTTACTACGAGCTGCGGGAAGCGATCCGAGGGCAGTACCGTACGCTGTACAGGCTGAGCGAGGCGGCGAAGACCGCCCCCTTCTTCAACCCCGGGGATGGCTGGGTGAGCCGCCTCTGTTTCGAGCCCGCCGTCTGTGCCCTCGCCCTGGTGGGCATGATGCTGCCCGAGGTCCAGGCCGGTCGCCTGCAGATCCTCTACCGGGCGCGACCGGTGGCCGTGACCCGTGATGGCGACAGGATCACCTCGGTAACGGTCGAGGGAGAGGACGCGGAGCAAAGTGAGATCCACGCTTCCTGGTTTCTCGACGCCACCGAACTGGGAGACCTGCTGCCCCTTGCCGATGCCGGTTGGGTCACCGGGGCCGAGTCACGGGAACAGACGGGGGAGCCGGATGCCAGATCGGACGGACCGGCGCCGCATCTGACACAGACCTGGACGATGCCATTCGTCGTCGACATCTGTCCGGGACAGGATCACACGATCCCCCGGCCCGACGGCTACGAGCAGATGCGCGATGAGCAGCCCTTCACGCTGACCCACACCTATGGGTCTCGGGACCTCACCTACAAGGTCTTCGAAAGAGTGGAGGATCTCCCGGGGGCGTTCTGGACCTATCGCCGGATTCTGTCGGCGGCCTGCTTCGAGCCCGACGAGGTGGCCAGCGATCTGGCCATGATCAACTGGCCGGGGAACGACTTCAAGGGCGGTGACCTCATCGCGGCCACTCCCGACGAACGGGAAGAGCTCATTCGCCGGGCGAAAGATCTCAGCCGTGGTCTGCTCTACTGGCTGCAGACCGAGGTGCCAAGGGACGATGGCTCGGGACACGGGTACCCGGAACTGCGACTGCGGACCGATGTTCTCGGCACGGAGGACGGGCTTTCCATGATGCCCTATATCCGCGAGTCGCGTCGTTTGCTGGCGCGCACGACGGTACGCCAGCAGGATGTGGCCGCGACGCATCAACAGGGCTCACGGGCAGCGGATTTCACCGATAGTGTCGGCGTTGGTTGGTACCCGATCGACATCCACGGCATGCCCGGAGATGTGGCGGCCACGGGTCCGACGAAGCCCTTCCAGATCCCCCTGGGTGCGCTGTTTCCGCGAGATGGACCGGTGAATCTGCTGGCGGCCTGCAAGAACATCGGCACCACGCACATGACCAACGGCTGTTACCGCCTGCACCCGGTGGAGTGGAACATCGGTGAAGCCGCCGGGGCGCTGGCGGCGTTCTGTCTGGGGGAGAGTTGCAGCGCCGCTGCGGTGCACGAGCAGGAGGGGCGGTTGCGGCGGTTCCAGGCGAGTCTTCTCGCGGCGGGGATTCCACTCTACTGGTTCACGGACGTGCCGATCGGTCATGCGGCGTTCATGGCGACGCAGCAGTTGGCAGTGGATGGGACGTGGCAGGGAGGGGGTGAGGATCTGCTGTTTCGGCCGGATGGGGCATTGGAGGATGGGGATCGTGTGCGGTTGACGGAGAGCGCGGGATCAGGCGTGATGCCGGTGGGGCCGGTGTCACGTGGTGACGCCGCGCTCGCGCTTCAGGAGGCGCGCAGCGGGGCGCACGAGGCTTGACATTCTCGTCTGCTGGCCCGACGCTACTATAGATAGAGCCGCTTTAGCTCAGTTGGTAGAGCACCTGATTTGTAATCAGGCGGTCCCCGGTTCGAGTCCGGGAGGCGGCTCCAATATAATTTCATGAATAACAAGGGTTTGTGAGTGATGAAGATTCTCTCGCAGGCCCTTGTTTTTGTCTTGTGCCCCACGGGTGCCCCCATCCACCATTACGACAGGTGACATGGGGGGGACTCAGGTAGGGGACAGGGAGTCACAATTCGCCTTCGTCAATGCCAGTCAGCATCGGATTTAGACCTTTTTCTGGTACCGGTTTCAGTTGTCTTCAGGGACTTGAAGGCGAGGTGAAACCGAACCGACGGCCCTCCCCCCAGGGGTGGTACATGTACCCCATCCATGCACCACCCTCTACAGCAATTGAGTCGGCCCGTCCTGTAGTACTCCACACAGGGCTGTGTACCGGGGGTGATTTACATCACAGCGGTTGGAGAGTGCCGGAGTAGGTTATAACTTGGGTGCTTGGATGTATCAAGCAGAGTATTCGATGGAAGTCGTATATCCGTGGCGTGGAACGGGCAGAATCACACGAAGCACTTGTAGGTTCCCGAAAGAACCGAGCAGTTGGAGCGCGACATGAACCCAACCCTTGCGGAGGACATCATGAGGTAACGAGCACATCGTTCAGTGATCGTGTTGGCGACATTATTGGCGTGGTTGCT
>PBSR01000221.1 GCA_002726335.1 Gemmatimonadaceae bacterium | reverse complement strand
GACCCATGATCTGCGGCGCGGCGACGAAGAACACGACCCCCATGAGCGACATGAAGACGGCGGCGATGCCGAAGCAGAGCATGGCGTCCTTCTCGGCGCGGTCGTGGTCCCGTCCCCCGAGGCCCTGGCCGACCAGGGTCGTGGCGGCCATGGCAAAGCCCCAGCCGGGCATGAAGGAGATGGACTCGCCATTGAGGGCGATCTGGTGTGCGGCGTAGGCAACGGTGCCGAGGGAGGCGACGATGCGCACCCAGACGAGCATGCCGAGGCGGAAGATCAACTGGTCGAGGGACGCGGGCAGACCGACGCGGAGAATGCGTCGGGCGATATCGCCATCGGGTCCGCGCCAGCGCAGGCGCAGGCCGGCGCGACCCTTGAGCAGCAGGGCGACCACCAGCAGGCCACCGATGGCACGGCCTGCCGTGGAACCCCAGGCAGCGCCCTGCACGCCCAGAGCCGGGATGGGACCGACACCTTCCACGAGGGTCCAGGCAACCGAGATGTTGACCACGTTGACCACCGCCATCACGAGTAGCGGTGTGCGGGTGTCACCGGCGCCGCGCATACAGGCGTTGCCGACGAACATCATGGCCGAGATCGGTGACGCGACCATGACGATGCGCAGATAGACAGCGCCCTGCCGCAGGGCCTCGTCACGTGCTCCCATCAGTACCATCGCCGGTTCGGCGAAGGCGATCAACAGGGCGGATGCAACCAGGCCGCAGGCGCAGGCGATGGCCAGTGCCTGGCCGACGACACGATTGGCACCGGCCAGGTCGCGGGCGCCGATCATGCGTGCCGTCAGCGCCGGCGCCCCCGTACCGACTGCCGTGAACAGTACCATGGACGCCATCGACCACTGCACCCCGAGGCCGACGGCGGTGAGGGAGGCGGAGCCCAGATGGCCGACCAGGTAGGTGTTGACCAGGCCAACAAGCATGCCGAGCAGCATTTCGCCGGCGGAGGGCACGGCCAGTCGCAGTACGCGCCGGGCGCGCTGCCACGAGCCAGCTGCAGGGCCGGTCAATCCAGCGACACCGCCTGCGCCATGGCCAGCAGGTTCTGTGGCGACACGTTGGGCAGCACGGCCTCGTGGCTGGGACTGACGATGAGTCGCGGGCCGAGCAGGGCCTTGACGCGGCGCACATCGGCGGCCACATCCTCCGGCTGGCCGTTGACGAGCAGGTCCTGGGTGTCGATGCCGCCGACGAAGGCCAGAGCCCCGGAGAAGTCACCGGCCAGACGCTCGGCTTCCATGTTGGCGGCGCGTGCCTGCAATGGGTGCAGGGCATCGACGCCCATGTCGATGAGATCGGGGATGACCTCGTGGATCGAGCCGCAGGAGTGCAGGATGACGTGGTAGCCGGATTCGTGGGCCAGTGAGGTGAGCTGGCGGAAGTAGGGGAAGACGAACTCGGCCATCATCTCGCGGCTGATGAGCAGGCCGCGTTGTGTGCCGAAATCGTTGCCAAAGAAGTAGGCGTCAACGAGATCACCGGCGACGGCGAAGAAGCGACGGTTGGCTTCCAGGTGGAAGTCGACGACGTGACGGGTGACGGCATGTACGACGTCCGGATGGGTGTACATCTTGACGAAGTAGTTCTCCATGCCGAAGAAGTCGGCCACATAGTGGAAGAAGGGGCACCAGAAGCCGCTGGGGCGATAGACATCGCCGGCCTCCCGCAGCCGGGCCAGGGTGTCGGTGAAATCGAGGTAGTCGGGGTTTGGCCAGTCGAAGGCCTCCACTTCGTCGACACTGTCGCAATCAGCGAAGACCCCTTCAGCGGCCAGCTCCCGGCCCTTGCGCTGCATGTCGAACATGGGTCGACCTTCGGGGTGACGGTAGGCGGTGGGCCGGATCCAGCGCATATCATCGCCCAGTTGCTGCAGGATCTGTTCGTGATCGTCGGTGTTGAAGTGACGTTCGAGGATCGGCCAGGTGTCGGCGTGGGGATTGCCGAGCCAGAAGCCGCAGCGATCGGCGGGTTCGCCGGCGACGATGGCCTGCAGACGTTGACGGTGGTTCATCAGTTGGAGACCCGATTGATGGAGCGAGCCGCGAGGGCCCTGGTGGAGGCGACGACTCCGGCGGAAGGACAGGGCCTAATATGTCTCTTTCCTGCACTGGAGGCACCACCTTCGGGGTGTAACTATACTCCTGCCCCATGAATCGTGATATGAGCGTGGACCTGGAAAACCGATACCCATCGATCGCTGAGCTCCGGCGGAAGGCACGGCAGCGGATACCGCACTTCGCCTGGGAATATCTCGACAGCGGCACGGGTGCCGACGAGTGCATGCGGCGCAACCGCGAGGCCCTCGAGGCCGTGAGGCTGACCCCCGAGTTCATGAAGGGTGCGCTGCAGCCGGACATCTCCACGAGTCTGTTCGGCGTCGACTACGATATGCCTTTCGGCGTGGCGCCCGTGGGGCTCACGGCGCTGATGTGGCCGCGGGCGGAGCGCATCCTGGCGCAAGCCGCGGCCAGGCATCGGTTTCCCTACGCCCTCAGCACCGCGGCAACGGAGTCACCGGAGACGATCGGACCTCTGGCCGACGGCATGGGCTGGTTTCAGCTGTACCCGCCGCGACGTGCCGAGATTCGCCGCGACCTGTTGCTGCGGGCTCGCGACAGCGGCTTCACGACCTTGCTCGTCACCGCCGATGTGCCCGTTGCCAGTCGGCGCGAGAGACAGGTGCGCGCCGGCGTGACGGTACCGCCGAAGATCACACCCGTGATGCTCTACCGGTGCGCCATCCGCCCGGCGTGGAGTCTGGCCACGTTGTTCGCCGGCAGCCCCCGCTTCCGTGGTCTGGAGAAGTACCTCGACGGCAGCGACATGCAGGACATGCTGTCCTTCATCGGCATGGAGCTGGGGGGCACCCTCGACTGGGAGTATCTGCAGGCAGTGCGCCAGGAGTGGGAGGGACCGCTCGTGCTCAAGGGTGTGCTCGACGTGGCCGAAGCCGAGCGCGCCGTGTCCCTCGGTTATGACGGGATCATGGTGTCCAACCACGGGGGACGACAGTTCGACGGGGCGCCGGCGGCCATCTCGGTCCTGCCTTCGATCGCCGCGTCCGTGGGGGAGCGTGTGAAGGTGCTCTTCGACAGCGGCGTGCGCGGCGGTCTCGACATCGCCCGCGCCCTGGCCCTCGGGGCGGACTTCGTGCTGCTGGGTCGTGCCTTCATGTACGGCGTCGGGGCGCTGGGTCGACGCGGTGGCGACCACGCAGCACAGATCCTGAAGGCGGATCTGGTCAACAACATGACCCAACTCGGCTGTGCGACGCTGGCGGAGCTGAAGGAGCGGCAGATCACCCGGGACTGCCGCTGAAGGTTTCTACGCCCCGGCGGGCAGAGCCAGGATCTGCTCCGCCTTCTCCAGTTCGGGCCGTAACTCGTCGTAGGGCAGGTCCTGCACGTTGCACCCGGCCTCGAGACACAGTCTGGCAGCCAGGCTGGCGGACTCACCGAGGACCATGAACACCGGCTCCATGCGGGCGCTGCCATAGGATATGTGGGAAGCCGAGAAGCAGACCGGCACGAACAGATTGGCAGTCTGGCCCTTCCGTGGTACGATGCAACGGTAGCTGATCGGATATGGATCCGTCGGGGGAATCTGCACATCCCCTTCGTTGAGAACGCGGGCCCTGCCATCTTCCAACTGCACGAAGCGAGTGCAGTTGTGGGAATCCATGGTGTAGCTGCCCATGCCGACGGAGTCGGGGGCGACGGACACGGCGTTGCAGTCGTGTTCGGTGATGACGTAGTCGCCGATCAGGCGCCGGCACTCACGGATGTAGAGTTGATGGGGCCAGTGTTCGGTGTCGGTGAATTCGTCACTGGGTAGTCCCCAGCGGCTATAGGCATCACGGACGCGGGCAGGGATGGCGGGGTCGTTGGCCAGGTGCCAGTAAAGGCCGCGCTGGTAGTCGACGTGGGCCTGGAAGATGGACTCCCGCTGTTGGTAGCTGGTGGTGGGCCAGTCCCACGAGCGGCCGATGAAGTCGCTGCTGAGGGCACCGTGGTTGTTGGTGTCGGTCTTGTGGAAGCCGCCGGGTGTGCCATTCGGCAGGATATCGAACTTGCCGGGAACGCCGCTTTGCCGGATGTGTGCCACCGGGTCGGCGCTGTGATTCGTGTTGCCGGGATCCCCCCCGCCGCTGTTGAACCAGCGCGTGGCCAGGACATACTGGGCGGGATCGTAGTTCGACGGTTTCTGCCACTCGATCTTCAGCGTCGGGTCATCGGTCATGCACATGCGGAAACAATACGCCTGCAGACGATGGTCGCCCCGACCCTGTTGCGGCGTCAGGTCGGTGTCTTCGATCTGGGGCAACAGCCCGCTGGCAGGGTTGCCCTCCACCACATAGGGATCGACGGCCAACCCGAACTGATGCATGTCCCGCACCTGGATCCCGTTGAGGGTTTCGCCGTAGACCTCGTTGGCTTCGCGACCGACGTGGAAGTCAGCGCCAGCCATGGCCATCAGGTCACCCTCGTACGTACAATCCATGAAGAGACGAGCCGTGACGCGCAGTCCGCCGAGCAGTACGATGGCCCTGAGTTGCTGGGCATCGGACTCGACGGAGTCGAGGAACTGACAGCAGCGGACGTCGATGCCGTGCTCGTCGACCCACCGTCCGTAGACTGCCTCCGCGACGCCGGGCTCGAACTGCCACTCTTCTGCCAACCCGTAGTGCCTGCCGACCTGCTGGTAGAAGGAACGGCTGAGGCCGCCGATGACATGCTTTCTGCCGAAGTCGGTCCAGCCGAGTCCGCCGGAGGTCATGCCGCCAATGTGCTTTCCAGGCTGCAGGACGACGACGCGCAGGCCGGACCGGGCGACGGTGACGGCGGCGGCGATGCCACCCGACGTGCCTCCGTAGATGCAGACGTCGGTCTCGATGGTCTCGCTGGTCGATTCGATCCAGCTGGGATCGTAGTAGTGGAGACTGGACATTCGCATGGACTCCGTGCCGGTGGCTTGCAGGTGGGCCTGGGGGCCGTGACGTAGGGCAGAACGCAGTACCTCCGCAAGGGGTGACGAACGGTTGGTTCCCGGGACCACATTGCTGTAACCTGTTATGAACGGTAGTACACCCTTTGCAGGCGGATACGAATGGTCGACGCACGTTCCACCGTAGCTCAGATCATGGGCGGTGGCACACCCGACCGGGTGGCCCTCATGGACCGCCCCTGGAAGGATACTCTGGCCAGGTGGGTGACCCAGGGTTACCCCACCGATGAGAAGGGAGAACCCGTCGACCCCGTCGAGCATTTCGATTTCGATCTGGCCGGGGTGGGGGGTTGGTTTCCGTGGGAGGCGCGCATCGGCGCCAGTGAGACGCTCGAGGAGACTGACGAGTGGAAGCTGGTCAAGAATGGCAGCGGCGCTTCGCTGCGGTGGTGGAAGAACAAGTCGGGTACTCCGGAACACGTGGCTTTCGACATGTCGAGTCGCGAGATCTGGGAACGGGACTTCCGTCCGCATCTGGTAGGCAGCGCCCGTCAGCGGGTGACGGAGGAGCGCGCTGGGGAGGCCCTGGAGACGCGGCAACGGCACACCGGAGCCGGCCGTTGGACCCATTTCGGACACATGTTCATCTGGGAAGCCATGCGCGCCAGCCTGGGAGATATCTCGCTCTACGAAAACCTGCTGCTGGACCCGGGTTGGATCCGTGATTTCTGCCGGGTGTACACCGATCTGTACAAGGAGTGCTTCGACCTTCTCCTGGAGGAGGCCGGCCGGCCGGATGGCATCTGGATCTACGAAGACCTGGGGTACAAAGAGGCGACCTTCTGCTCACCGGACGTGTATCGCGAGCTGATCTTCCCGTTCTATGCCGAACTCGTCGACCACATCCATGGTCACGATCTGCCCGTCGTGCTGCACACCTGCGGCTTCGAGGAGCCCGTGCTGGACATGATCGTGGAAGCGGGGTTCTGCGCCGTGGATCCTATGGAGGTCAAAGCCGGCAACGATCCGCTCCGCATCGCCGCCAGGTACCGCGACAAGCTGGCCTTTATCGGTGGACTCGATGTGCGCATCCTCGAATCCGGGGATCGCGAGCACATCCGCAGGGAGGTCATCCGGCTCATAGAGGGGATGAAGTCCGCCGGCGCCCGGTACGTCTATATGTCCGATCACTCCATCTCGTCGAACGTGGACCTCGACGACTTCCGCTTCTCCCTCGACGTGTACCGGGAGCACATGTACTACTGACCCGCCTCATGCTCTACAAGCCCAACATCGACGACGTCCTCAAGCGCTTCGACGCGTTCTGGCAGAAACAGCTCCACGACCGGCCGCCGCTGCACGTGCGCTACCCGGTACCCGGACAGAGCGATGAGGACTGGCCACAGGCGTCGCAGACGCCGGAGACGTACTTCCCCTACTGGGAAAACGTCTGCCGTCAGCGACAGGACTTCCCCGATGACGACTGCGCCGTCACCGCCGCTGACATGGGACCGGGGTTCATGGGTGGCGTCATGGGCTGCCCCGTCATCTTCGACCACGGCACCAGCTGGAGTGCCCACAGCCTGACCGACTGGGCCGATCTTGAGGCCCTGGGTGAAACAGTCCTCGACGAGAGCAATCCGTGGCTGGCGCGACTGGGCGAGATGATCCGGGTCTTCGCCGACCGGGGACGCGGGCGTTGTGCGGTCGGCCTCGCCATGCTGACGGGCCCGGGCGACATCATGACCGCCCTGCGGGGTCCGACGCAGATCTGTATCGACCTGTACGAAGCGCCGGTCCATGTCGCCGAACTGGCGCGCATCTGCACCGACGCCTGGATCACCGTGCAGCAGTTCCAGATGGATCTCATCGAGCCCCTGGCCGGGGGATACTGTGACAACTACGGCATCTGGACGCCCGGCCGCAGCACCTACTTCGCCAATGATATCAGCGTCGTCGTCTCACCCGAGATGTACCGCCAGCAGCTGTTCGAGTTCGACTGTGAGATCGCCGCCAGTCTCGAGACACCGTGGCTGCATGTCCATTCGGGCGGGACCTACCTGATACCCGAGTTCCTCCGCATCCCGAAATTGGTCGGCCTGCAGGTTGTCAACGACCACCCGGCTGGACCGACGCTGCAGCAGATCCTGCCCCTGCTGCGCCAGGTACAGCAGCACCACTGCCTGCTCCTGCGGAAGTACCCGATGGAGGAACTCGAGCAGATCCTGCCGACGCTGTCGCCTGAAGGGCTCTACATCGACACGCAGGCCGACTCCCTGGAGGAAGCAGAGGGGATCCTTTCTGAGTGGGAGCGCCGCGTCTGGTAGACGGCAGAGTACCTTGTTACCCGGGTGTCAGCCGCAGCAGCTGCGCTCCGTGGGCGGGCACCGCGATGCTGAGGCGATGCGCGGCCCCGCCGAGGTCGCGGCACTCCCACAGATTCCGCATGGTGACGTTGCCGGGCAGGCCGAGGTCCTTCAGATCGACGGTGATCTCCTCCGGGGTCGGACCCAGATTGAAGAGGCCGACGGCGATGCTGCCATCGGCCAGGGGACGCGCCCAGACGCGATGGCTGCTGCGGGGCACCGGCTCCTGCAGCGACTGATGCCGCTCCTCCCGCAGGCGGACACAGGGCACGGCGAGGTGATCCTGATTGACGGCGATCACCTCCTCGTTGCCGAAGAGCCGCAGTTCGAATTCGCTCAGCGTCGACAGATCACAGCTGAGCAGCAATGGTGACGGGTACAGCGCCCATGCCGTCATGGCCGTGACCTGCTCATCCTCGGACAATCTGTTCGGCCGGCAGCGGTCTGCGTTCTCAGACTGGGGGCCCAGGGCGAGCATGTCCAGGTCGTGCCACGACCCCGTGCCGATGTGGTCATGCCAGTCTTCCACCATGGCGTTTTCGAGGTAGAACGCGTTCTTGAGCACACTCGGCCAGTCATCGTCCGTGTCGGGGAGGCCGCGCCACATGTTGGCCCAGGTCTTGATGGCGCTGGCATCCTCGAAGCGGGCCGTCGTACAGATACTGAGCACCATATCCCGCCCGGCCTCCCGCACGAGATAGCCCACCCGTTCCAGCGATCTCGCGTCGGTGGGGTTCCAGTCGTACTTGAGGTAGTCGAACCCCCAATCCACCCACTGGGCAACGTCCTGGGCCTCGTGCTTGTCGATGCCGATGAAACGTCCTTCGGGGAGGGAATTGGGCCGGTATTCGGGATCCGGGTCGCCTGAGGAGCAACCGATCAGGGGACCCCCGCCCCAGCTTTCGGCCGCTTCCGTGGCCGTGCAGCCCCACGGCACGGTCCATGGCGTGGAGTAGATGCCGAGTTTCAGACCCAGTCCATGGATGTGACGGCTCAGAGAAGCCATGTCCGGGAACTTGCTGTTGGGCTGGATGGCGCCGAATCGGCCGCCCCGCTCTCCCTGCCAGCAGGAGTCGATGTTGACGTAGCTGTATCCCCGTGCGGCGAGTCCGGTCCTGATCAGACCGGCTGCCGCCGAACGCACCCGGGCATCATCCACCCAGTGACGCCAGGCATTCCAACTGTTCCAGCCCATCGGCGGCGTTCGCGCCAGGCCGCCACCGATGGCGATGGTGAAGGCCATCTCGGACCGACCGTGGCGGTTCTCGACGCGCAGCAGGACCTCGGTGTCGCCGTCCTGCAGCGCTGAGCCGGTGATGTGACCGGAGGCGGGGTCCAGCTGCAGTCCCTCGGGCAGCCCTTCGACGCTGTAGCTCACAGGTCTCTCGCCTGTCACCGGGATAGCGTAGAGGAAGGGGCGGCCAGCCCCGGCCCCGTAGAGGCTCGGGCCATGGATGGCTGGCTCCCCCCGATCCCACGGAGCGACCGGGGCAATACGGACCTGAGCTGTCATCGATTCTCCTTACCGGCTCATGAGCTTGGCGGCATGCGATCAGGCTCCCATCTTTGCGGCGATGGGAGGCGTGACAATATGACGATGCGTGAACGTATGCTGGCTTTGATACGAGGGGAACCCGTCGATCGGGTTCCCTTCGTGCAGTACGACCACCTGGCTGCGCCCAACGACGAGATCTGGGCGGTCGTCGGGCGGCAGGAGATGGGTGTGCTGCGTTGGACGAGTCCCTACCGGCGCCACCACCGGGACTGCACGCGCACCGTGGAGCCCATCGAACGCGACGGTCGGCGGGGCGAGCGCACCGTCATCCAGACGCCGCGCGGCAGCCTGCAGTCGGTACGCTTCTTCGAGCCCACCTACCAGACGGGCTGGACGGAGGAGCACTTCATCAAGACGCCGGCCGACTATGACGTGCTCACCGCCTGGCTCGACGATGAGGTCATCGTCGCCGACCCTGAGCCCCTCGAGTGTGCCCGCCGTGAACTGGGCGACGATGGCCTGCCCCTGGTGCGGGTGGACCGCACGGCTTTTCAGCAACTGTGGATCCAGTGGGTCAGCCTCGACGATCTGGTCTGCCACATGCTCGACGAGCCCGAACGGGTGGCGACCTGCATCGCCGCCCTGCAGCGGCGCCACCGGGAAGTGTTCGCCATCGTCGAGTCCCTCGATGTCGATTTCGTCGATGTTCCGGACAACATCACGGCCCCGGTCATCGGCGAAGGCTGGTTCCGCCAGTACTGTCTGCCCGACTACGTCGAACTCGCCGGTATGGTGGACGTACCGGTCTACGTACACATGGACGGCGATCTGGCTCCGCTCTACGACGCCATCGGCGAATCGAAGATCAGCGGTATCGACTCACTGTCACCCCCGCCTGACAACGACACGTCCCCCGGGAAGGCGCTGGCAATGTGGCCACACATGCGGGTGGCGATCAACTTTCCGTCGTCGGTCCATCTCGACCCGCCGGAGCAGGTCTACGCCACGACCATGGGTTTTCTGCAGGAGGCCGGCGACAGCGGCCGGTTTCAGATCCAGATCTCCGAGAACGTGCCGCCATTCTGCTGGCGCACGAGCTTTCCCCAGATCGTGCGGGCCATTCACGACTATCACGGCTGTTGACCACAACGACTGTCTGTCGAATGGCAGACCGTCACGCAGAGCCTCACTCCTCCGAGGCGAACAGCCTCAGGAACTCACGCTCGCCTTCGGCGGTACCGATGAGGATGATCTCGCCTCGCTCCGGCAGGGGCCGGCTGGGATCCGGGTTGACGGTGATGCCGCCGTCGATGCAACTGGCCACGACGGTACACCCGGTTCGGGCACGAAGCGAGGACTCGGCGATCGACTGCCGGGTCAGGGCGGCCGGCACGGGCAGCCGGAACAGTTCCAGACCCTCGGCGACCATCAGCGTGCTGCTGTCCTTGAGCATATTGGCCATGGCGCTGGCTCCCATGGAAGCGTAAGACATGACGAAGTCGGTGCCGGCCCGGTGGAGGGTACTGATGTTCCGTTCGTCGTTCGCCCGGGCGATGATCTGCAGATCCGGGCGTAGCTTCCGACAGTAGATGGCAAGATAGACGTTGGTGTCATCATCTCGCGTGGTGATGACCACGGAGGGCGCCGTCTCGATGCCGGCTCTCTGCAGCACCTCGAACTCGGCAGCCGACCCACCGATGAACCTGCCGTCCTCTGTGTCGCGCGAAAGGTCCTGATCGACGAGGCGGTAGTCGACGCCGCGGCGCTCGAGGGAGCGTGCCGTGGCCAGACCCACGCGGCCACCACCGATGATGATGACCGGCTCGGGGTACTGGTTGTAGATGACGAAGAGCCGGTTGTAGCTGTCGATCTGCTCCTGAGCGGCGGCGAGCAGGAGCACCGTGCCGTTGCCGATCACACTCTCCGGGCGCGCCGACTCGAACTGGCCCCGTTCCCACACGCCGATCACCGTCACGCCGGTGACGCGTCGAAGCCCAGCTTCAGCGAGGGTTTTGCCCACCAGGGGGGTGCGGACGGCCGTGGCCTCGGCGATCAGCAACTCGTCGAATCGTCCGAGGGTGTGGGCCAGGGCGTCGCCGCCACTGACACGACGGGCCAGCGCTTCCCCGAGCAGTTCCGCCAGCTGAAACACCTGCGTGCAGCCGGCGAGCTCGAGGATGTCCACCGAGGCCGGCGTGTCGGCGATGGCGGCGATGGCCACCTTCTCGTCCACGGTGCGCACGGTGACCGCGATGTTGGTGCTCACCTGATCGCTGCATGTGGTCACCACCAGGGCAGCCTTGTCGGCCCGGGCGCGAGTGTAGGTGTCGGGATCATCGAGATGGCCAGCGATCACGCTCATCCCGTGATCATGCAGCCGCATGGCCTCGTCGGGGTCTGTCACGACGAGTACGTAGCGGTAGTGGAACTGGTCGAGTCGCTCGATGAGCGCGTGGGTCAGCGAGTCCTGCTGTGTGATGATGACGTGGTCGGCTACATCTTCAGGAAGCTGTTGCGGAATGCGGGCGGCGTTCTGTGCTTCGATCCAGGGCGTCCAGAAAAACTGGAGAAACGTGAAGGGCAGCAGGATGAGCATGAAGATCGTGCCGGAGAGCAGCACCACCGTCGAGAACAGGCGGCCGAGATCGGTATGGAAAGTGATGTCGCCAAAACCGAGGGTCGACATCACCGTGAGGGTCCAGTAGACGCCAGTAAACCAGCTGAATTCCTGCCCCTCGAGAGCCATGATGGTGTGGAAGACCACGCTGTAGGCGCCCACGAGGAGAGCGAACAGGGCGACGAAGCGGACCAGGAGCAGGAAGTTTCTGCGCCGGGGGCGATTGGACAGAAAAAAGGTGAGAAGGGAGGTGAAGAACCGCATGGTGCTGCTCTACATGTGGGTGTCGAGGAAGGACTACGCAGGTACAACAGGGCCCAGTATCGTGAGTCTGGCCAGTCCTGGTCAAGCCCGCATGTTGCTCAACGTAGAATGTACCAGCACCAGGTGACGGTGATCGGCGGCGCCAGCAACCCCACAAGGATGCCAACAGGGACGAAATCGGTCGCCTGCACCCGACGGGTAGCATAGGCCAGGGCGTTGGGCGGCGTCGAAATAGGCAGGCACATGGCGGCCGAGGCACTCAGGGCGATGGGTACCACCGTGCCGGCATCCTGGCCCGTGTCGAGGGCGATGGCCAGGGGGACGAGTACGTTTGCCGCCGCTGTGTTGCTCATGAAGTTGGACAGGATCACGGCGACGACGACGAAAGCCAGCAACAGTGGCAGGCTCCCCAACGCTGTGTCGGCAGCTGGGCTACCAGCCACGCAGCGAGGCCGGTCTCGGATACGGCCAGTCCCAGGGACAGGCCACCGGCCATCAGCAGCAGAACGTCCCACTGAAGCCGTCTGATCTCGTCGGCGCCGATGACACCGGTGATGGCGAAAACTGTGATCGGCAGGAAAGAGATCACCGGAGACGGGATGCCGTGGAGTGAGCTGGTCAACCACAGGCAGATGGTCAGAGTGAAGACGATCATCACTTCCAACTTCTGCCACAGCGGGGCACGTGTCTCGGAGGACACGGCGCGGATCGCCTCGACATCCACTGCCGACACCGTCCATGGATAGCGCCAGCGCAGAAAGAACCAGCTGGCCAGCATCAACAGCAGCGCCGGCGGATTACCGGCGACCATCCACTGGCCAAAGCCGATGGGTGTCGCATGCAGGGCACCGGCAGCGATGGCATTGGGGGGAGTGCCGATCAGTGTGCCCATGCCACCCAGGTTGGCGGCGACCGGAACGCCCAGCAACAGGCAGTGAGTGAAGCCCTCCTCGCGTGGAAGGCTGTTGATGATGGGGGCCATCACTGCCAGCATCATCGCGGTCGTCGCCGTGTTGGACATGAACATGGAGAGGACGAACGTCACGGTCAGCACGCCCGCCAGCAGGGGTGCCGGACGTCGGCCGAGGCGGCCGAGCACGCCGGCGGCCATCCAGCGATCCAGCCCCGTGCGTGTTGCCGCTTCGGCCATGACGAGTCCACCGAGGAACAGCCACAGCAAAGGACTCGCCCAGGGCCTGACAAAGACTTCCCAGGCTTGTGGATCGGCCTCGGCCGTGCCCGGCTCTCCCAACACGACGATGGCCAGTCCCATAACCAGCAGGCTGACGGCAAAAGCGGGCATGGCCTCCGTCGTCCACAGGAGAGCGGCCAGAACGAGAATGAAGAGAGCCCAGTGACCCGGTTTGGACAGGAGCTCGTATTCGGGGACGAGGGCCACGGCAGCAGCCGCGACTGCACACAGAGCGACCTTCGCCGCCGCACGACTCGATGAAAACTCGAGGCGTCCCAGCAGCCGCAGCAACATCGGCGCGGGTGTCTAGTGCTCTGTTAAAGAGTCGGCATTGAGTTTTGGACTTTGGCTAACTGGGTGTCTTCGGTGTTTCGGTTTCGCCATCG
>PBSR01000220.1 GCA_002726335.1 Gemmatimonadaceae bacterium | reverse complement strand
GACATCGGGCTGTCCGCCGTCGATGTCCGCCCGAGCGCTCTGCGATCCACAGCGGCCCGCGAAGCTCGAGCCGCTCTCGGCCTCGACGTCTGTTGCGTCGCCGCGTCCCATGAGATGCCCGATGGGGCCGCCTTCGATTCGGTCGACAGCGCTGCTGTGGCCGCTGCCCGGGATCATGTCCGGGGAGCGCTGACCCACGCCGCCGATCTGGGAGCCGGTTGTGCCTATATCGTGCCCGAGGCCCCCGTGGACGACGATTCCCTTGAACGATATGCCGACTTGCTGCCTGGCCTCGCCGATCACGCCGCCGACCTGGGGGTCCGGCTGTGTATCGAGCACTTCCCTGGCACAGCCATGCCCACGGTGGCGGCGACCCTGGGGTTCCTCCGTTTGCTCGCCCATCCCAACCTCTACCTGCTGTTCGATATCGGCCACGCCCAGATGTCCGGCGAGGATCCGCGAGCGGTGCTGCTGGCAACCGGCGACCGCCTGGGCTACGTCCACCTCGATGACAATGACGGCGTTGACGACCTGCACCTGGCCCTCACCGATGGCCTACAGACAGAAGTGTCGCTCGCTGAGTTGTTCACCGTGCTGGACGTTGTCGGCTATGAAGGGCCGGTGAGCCTGGAAATGAAAAGCGACCTGCCCGATCCGGAGGACGCCATCCGGCGCAGCTTTGCCGTCGTGCAGAATCTGCTGGGAGAAATGAGAACAGACCATGAGTGACTGGCAGTTCGAGCAGGTAGCCGGGCCCTTCGACTTCACCGAAGGTCCCGCGTGGGACGGCAACGGCCTGATCTTCTCCGACATTCCCAACAGCCGGCTGCTGCGCTACGACCCGGCGTCGGGCCAGACAGACGAATTCCGCACGGCCACGAACCAGGGCAACGGCCTGATGTTCGATGGTGACGGCGTACTGCACGCCTGCGAAGGGGGTGGTGACGGTCGCTGTATCGCTCGTTACGATGCCGACGGCACACGTCGCGTTCTGGCGAGTCACTTTGAGGGCAAGCGCCTCAACAGCCCCAACGACCTGGCCTTCGATCACAGGGGCCGCATCTTCTTCACCGATCCGAGGTACGGCTCTCGGACGGACGATCTGGAGCTCGACCATCAGTCCGTCTACCGTCTCGATCCGGAGGGTGCGGACGGTGACAGTTGGGCGATCACGCGCGTCACCTTCGACACGAAGAAACCCAACGGTCTGCTCGTCTCCCCGGATGGCGGCACCCTCTACGTCGCCGAGAGCGCTCACGGTGACGACCCCCGAGAGTTGCGCGCCTACCCTCTCGACGCCGATGGCAGCATCAGCGGCCCCCATGAGACGCCGCACAACTTCCACCCCCATCGGGGCATCGACGGCATGTGTCTGGACAAGGATGGCAACATCGTCGCCACCTCGGGCTGGGAGCAGAGCGGCCCCGGGCCGATGATCAACGTCTTCACTCCCAGCGGTCGGGTGCTGGCCACCCACCCCATGGCCCACGCGCCGACGAACTGCACCTGGGGCGACGCCGACCTGCAAACCCTCTACGTCACCGCTGGTGGTTGTCTGTTCCGGGCCCGGACCGAGCTGCAGGGAGCTCTGATCTTCCCGTCGGCCGGAGCCAGCGCATGAACCGCGCCATCCTCACGTTCGTTTTCTTGGCGCTCTTGCTCACGACCCCGGTGTCGGCGCGCAAGCCGGCGGGAGACATCGACAGTTTTATAGATGCCAGGGCAGACATGTTTGCCCATGTGGCCCTGCAGATCTGGGACTGGGCGGAACTGGGCTACAAGGAGGAGCGCTCGGCGGCGCTGTTACAGCAACACCTGGATGCCGCCGGCTTCCGCCTCCGCACCGGCGTCGCCGACATCCCCACCGCCTTCATCGCCGAGTACGGCAGCGGTGCTCCGGTGATCGGCATCCTCGCCGAATTCGATGCTCTGCCGGGACTGTCGCAGGCCGCGGTGCCTCAGCGCCAGCCCGTGGTCGCCGACGCCCCCGGTCACGCCTGCGGACATCACCTGTTCGGCGCCGGATCCCTGGCGGCGGCACTGGCCACCGCCGACTGGCTCGAGCGCACAGGCAGCGCGGGCACGATCCGACTGTACGGCACGCCTGCCGAAGAGGGCGGCTCCGGCAAGGTCTACATGGTGCGCGCCGGGCTGTTCGATGACGCCGACGCTGTGCTGCACTGGCACCCGCGCGACCGCAACACCGCCTGGGCCTCGACGACGCTGGCCAACAAGTCGGCCAAGTTCCGTTTCCGCGGCGCCGCCGCCCACGCCGCCTCCGCCCCGGAGCGCGGGCGCTCGGCCCTGGATGGCGTGGAGGCCATGAACCACATGGTCAACCTCATGCGCGAACACGTCCCGGCGGCCACGCGTATCCACTACGTCATCACTCGCGGCGGCGCCGCACCGAACATCGTGCCCGAATTCGCCGAGGTCTTCTACTACGTCCGCCACCCGGACGTCACCCGGCTGCTGGGCATCTGGGAACGGGTTGTGGCCGCCTCCGAGGGGGCCGCCATGGGCACCGGTACCGCGGTCGAACACGAGGTGATCCACGGCAACTACAATGTCCTGCCGAACGAAGTCCTGTCGCACGTGATGGACCAGAGCCTGCAGCAGGTGGGCGGCGTGCTCTATGACGACTCCGAGCGGGCCTTTGCCGAATCTCTGCGCGCCACCTTCGGCGCAGTCGACATGGACGTAGATCTAGCGGCAGCCGCCGAGGTACAGCCCTGGCGAGTCCACGAAGGCAAGGCCTCCACCGATGTCGGTGATGTGAGCTGGGCAGTGCCGACCACAGGGCTCAGCACCGCCACGTGGGTACCCGGCACGGCGGCGCACAGCTGGCAGGCGGTGGCGGCCGGCGGTACCACCATCGGCGTGAAGGGTATGCTCGTAGCCGGCAAGACCCTTGCCCGCACGGCGGGGTCGTTGTTCCTGGATCCGGCCACGCTGGAACAGGCACGTGCCGAACTCGACCGTCAGCGGGGTCACAGCTTCGACTACGCGCCCCTGCTGGGAGACCGTGACCCGCCGCTGGACTACCGCGACTGAACTCTCAGCAGCTTACTGCGAAGCGATGATCCGATCCACGATCGCCGTCAGCCTGATGACCCGACCCGGACCGTTCAGCACGATGTAGACGGCCCCCTCGGGACCGATGGCGACATCACGAACACGCCCGAGGTTTTTCACGATCGTCTCGATGTGGATGACGCGATCGTCGACGACGGTCAGCAGATCCACCGACTCGTACTTCAGAGCCCCCACGAGCAGATGTCCCTGCCACTTGGGAAACTGGTCACCGCGGTAGATGTCAAGACCGCAGACCGCGACCGAAGGCCGATACACCCACGCTGGCTGCTCCATCCCCGGCTTGCCCTCGAACTCCGTAAGAATGCGGCCGTCGTAGTGTCGCCCGTAGGAGATCTCCGGCCAGCCATAGTTTCTGCCGGCACGGATGGCGTTGACCTCGTCGCCGCCCATGGGTCCGTGCTCGGAATCCCACAGTCTGTCGGTCTCGGGATGCACCGCCAGTCCCTGGGGATTCCGGTGGCCGTAACTGAAGATGCTGGGCAGCGCATCGGTGAGCCCGACGAAGGGGTTGTCCGTCGGGATCGTGCCGTCGCGGTGGATGCGATGCACCTTGCCGTTCGGCCGGGACAGGTCCTGCGCCATCGGCCGTCGACCTCGATCACCTATGGAGAAGTAGAGGGTGCCGGCCTCGTCAAAGACGATGCGCGACCCGTAGTGATAACGTGTCGGCACGTACGTCTCGTGGGGTGCCTCGAAGAGGACCTGCTGATCCGTCCACTCGTTGGCGACGATTCGACCGCGTACGATACGGGTCATGGCCGGCGGGCTCTCTTCTCCCTCTCGCACGCTGTCCAGCGCATGACTGTAGGCCAGGTAGACCCAGCCGTTGTCACCGAACTCCGGATCGACGGCCACATCCATCAAGCCGCCCTGCCCCTCGTGCAGAACCGTCGGCATGCCGGATACGGGCGTCGGCGTGAGCACACCATCGCGCACGGTGCGCAGGCGGCCGGGACGCTCGGTGATCAGCGCTGTCTGCGCATCGAGAAAGTCGATCGCCCAGGGGATCTCGAGCTCGTCGGCGAAGACCTCGACGGCGATGTCATACTCCTGCGACTGCAGCGTCTGCGGCAGCTGTCGAGGCGCAGGACCGTAGGCCTTCTCCTGCTCCTGCAGGAACTCGATGATGGCGTCGATCTCTTCGCGGGAAAGCGTCAGGCGGAAGGCAGGCATGCCGAGGTGGGTGATGCCCTGCTGGATCGTGTTGGCCATACCCCACGGTCCCCCGCCGAACTGCCAGACACCGTCCACCAGGCTCTGAGCGTTGCCGCCCTGCAGCTCGGCGCCGTGGCACTGGGCACAGTTGCTCTGGTAGAGGGCGGCGCCCTCGGACCCCGCCGCGGCAGGACCGGCAGCGACGGCGATCAGGCACAATCCAGAGGCGATCATGCAGCGACGGAGACTCTTCATGGGACAGCACCTCACATGTCGTTGTTGATGATGGGCTGCTGGAGAATGTAGCTACAGAGAGCCCGGTGGCCATCGGTTGGTCCGGTCGAACCTTCGCCGTTATACTCACCCCGGGTGCTCATGTTGACAGTCGACACGATTCTCGATCAGGTCGAAGGCCTGCTGCAGTCCAGAGCCTTCCCCTACATCCTTGCCGGTGTTCTCATCGTCATCTGGTGGGCGGTGAGTGCGGTGGTCGGTGTCTTCCGACGCACGCACCTGCACAACGAGGACCGACCCCGACGCCGACTGCCGTTGCATTGATCCCCATGGCGACGGATCGACTGCTGCGCCAACGTTGTCAGGCTCTGAGCGAGACGGAGCTGGTGCGCAACCTCACCGTCGATCGCAACGACAACTCCTCTGCCTTCGTCCACGAGGCGGAAGCCGAACTGGAACGTCGCGACACCTCCCTGGCGGCCTGCATCGACCGTGTCACCGTACGCGCCGGCTCCACTCGCGAGGGGGAGACCCGGATCGCTGACGCCGTCGCCCTCGTCAGCGACAGGGTGCCACGCCGTGCAGTGGCCAGTTTCACGCACCGTCTCGGTGAAACCCTCGTCCTCCAGCGGGAGGGCTGGGGCTGGGTGCTGCATCTGTACACCGACGATCACTACGGTCTCTCCTATCTCCTCGACGACACGACAACGACACGACTCGTCCTCGAGCACTTCCTGCGGTTGCAGCCCTGGCGGGAGGCGGCCGGTGAGGGGCATCACCTCGACGACTGGCAGACGCTGACGGCCAGCGGTGACGCTGCCGGCATCCTGGCCCTGTCCGACCGACTGGCCGCCGCCCACGTGCCCCATGTCGTGCGCCCTGCGTTGTTCACCCCCCCGGGTGATGAGTCCGTCGCACTCCTCGTGCCGGGTGCGCAGAAGGCGCTGGCCCTCGAGGTCGCCGGCATCGGCGCGGCCCCCGTGCGACGGCTCCACGAACAGGCGCGGGATCGTGACGAAGCGGGCGACGCAATCGGTGAGCTGGCCGTGTATGACCAGCTGGCCGAGACCGATGGCGCCAACCACGCCGTCCACTACAACCGGGGTGTCGTGCTGCTGGAGCTCGGTCGTCACGAGGAGGCGGCCGCCGCCTTCATGTCTGCCGTCGCCGGAGGCCTGGCGCGAGTGAAGCCGGATCTGTCCCTCGGAGGAGGTCCGACAGGTGGCGGCCTGATGGGACTTGTCGGTGTCGGCGCCCGCTTGCTGGGACGCGCCATCAGCCCGCCTCAGGGACCATCGTACCCTGATTGGTTCGACGATGTGGAGCTGCGGTTGCTGGCCCTGCTCGAGCGCCTCGGTTCGCGTGTGGATCTGCTGCACAGTCTCGCCAGCCTGGCCCGCATCAAGGGCGACACCCACACGGCCATCGAGCGCTATCGTGCCATTCTTGGTGTCGCACCCGACGACGAAGTGGCGGGATTCCAGCTGCAGTACCTGGCGGCTGCCCGTGATTGACACCACCGAAGGCCCCGCCCTTGCTTGTACCGGCCGTTGTCGGCCATCTGCTCCGTATCGAAAGGATCCCCTGTGACCACCATTCGCCAGTCCCTCTGCTTCGGCGCTTTTGCCCGGACCAGGACCCCGGAGGAAGTGATCGCCGCCGCCGCCGACATTGGCTACGCCTCCATCGAGATGCTGCCACAGGAGCACTGGCAGGCGGTGAAGGATGCCGGCATGGACATCGCCATCATCGTCGGCCATGCGTCGCTGCCCGATGGTCTCAACAAGAAGGAGAACCACGGTCGAATCGAAGCGGAGCTGAGGCAGAACATCGACCTGGCGGTGGAGCACGGGATCCCGTCGCTGATCACTTTCTCGGGGAACCGCGAAGGCAAAACGGAGCAGGAAGGGCTCGACAATTGTGTGGAAGGTCTGCTGCGCGTGAAGGCGTACGCCGAAGAGAAGGGCATCAACCTCTGTATGGAGCTGCTCAACAGCAAGGTCAATCATCCCGACTATCAGTGCGATCGCACCCCCTGGGGTGTGAGGCTGTGCCAGGCCGTCGATTCACCGCGGGTGAGGTTGCTCTATGACATCTACCACATGCAGATCATGGAAGGCGACCTGATCCGCACGATCGACGACCACCATCAGTGGATCGCCCACTACCACACGGCAGGCAATCCCGGTCGCAAAGACCTCGACGAAGAGCAGGAGATCTACTATCCGCCGGTGATGCGGGCCATCGCCCGCTCGGGCTACACCGGTTTCGTCGGCCACGAGTACTCGCCGAAGGGTGACGCCATCGAATCGATGCGTGCCTCCTACGACACCTGCAACGTGCAGGCTTGAGGGCGTGACGGATACCATCGAGGTCTTGCCGGCGACGGCACCCGTCGGGGCCGAGGTCCTCGGCCTCGACGTGTCGGTTGATCTGTCTGCGGACCAGGTGGCCGACCTGCGGCAGGCCCTGCTCGACCACTGCGTGCTCGTGTTCCGCGATCAGCACATCACCGACGAAGATCAGGTGCGCTTCACCCGCTACTTCGGCACACCCGTCGAGCATGTGCGCCAACAACGTGAGCGCCGGGTGAAGGAGGTCTTCATCATCTCCAACGTGAAGCAGAACGGTGAGCCCATCGGCGCTCTCGGCAGCGAGCGGATCGATTTTCACGCGGACCTGTCCTACCTGCACGAACCGGGCACGATCTCACTGCTGCTCGCTGTCGAGATCCCAGCGGTTGGGGGACAGACCCAATGGTGCGACTGTCGCGCCGCGTACGACGCGTTGCCGCAGGAGCGTCAGGACCACCTGCGCACGCTGCGCGCAGTACACCGGCACTATGTTGAGGAGCAGAACCCGCCGGAGCCTGCCATACACCCAGTGGTCTGCACCCACCCGGAGACGGGCGTTCTGTCCCTCTACGTGAATCCACACCTGACGAGCCACATCGAAGGCGTGGCCCGAGACGAGGGTGACGCCCTCCTGCGCGAGTTGTATGACCATATGGATCAGCCACAGTTCATCTACACTCACGAGTGGCGGCTCGGCGACCTCATCATGTGGGACAACCGTCCTACCATGCATCGTCGCCTGGCCTTTCCCGACGAGCAACGACGGATCATGAATCGAACCCAGGTCTTTGGAGAGGGAATATTGGCATGAAGCTCAAAGGACAGGTTGTCCTCGTCACCGGAGGCGGTTCCGGCGCGGGCGAAGCCATCGTCGCCGCCTGTGTCGCCGAGGGCGCGCAGGTCGTCGCCATGGGCCGCGATGAGGCCAAGCTGAAGTCGGCCTGCGCCGCAGTCGGCGAGGGCGCACATGCGGAAGCCGGTGACGTCACCGACAGGTCGCGGGTCAAGGAGATCGTCGAGGCCACGATAGAGCGTCACGGTCGTATCGACATTCTCGTCAACAATGCCGGCGTCAACATCGCCGACCGTTCCCTGCAGAAGCTCTCCCCCGAGGACTGGGATCTGGTGCTGAACGTCAACGCCACCGGAGCCTTCAACACGGTACACGAGGTGCTGCCCCACATGCGTCGCCAGGGCGGCGGCCTCGTCCTCGCCGTGTCTTCCATGGCGGGCACCGCCCCCAGCGTGCTCGGCGGTGTCATCTATTCGGCGGCCAAGCACGCCATGTCGGTGCTGACGAAGATGGTCGACCTGGAGGAAGCCAGACACGGCATCCGGTCGTGCGTCATCTCCCCGGGCGAGATCAACACACCCATCCTCGATCAACGACCGGTGAAGGTGTCCGCCGAGCACAAAGCGCGGATCCTGCAGCCGGAGGATATCGCGACGGCGGTGATGTTCGTGGCGACACTGCCGTCGCGCGTCGTCATCCCGGAGATGATCATCAAGCCACTGGGACAGGGATCGGTGTCCTGAGCCAGTCGACGGGGCACTAGAAACCGGGAGAAAGGGCAGTGGCATACCGTGTCCGCACCAGCTGCGCCACGTGTTCACCCACCCGCCGATGGCCGACGGTAGAGAAGTGACCATCAAATCGCAGGTAGCAGCTCTCATCGACTACGTCCAGCAGATTGGTGTAGTCGACATCACGCCGCCGCAGTGCTCTCGCCAGCTTTTCTATCGTTCCCTGTCGATCGACAAAGCGATCCGGCAGGTGCTCCTGTAGCCATCGCCACTCATCGTCTTTGACCTGCATCCTCTCCGGGATGATAAGGACGAGGAGCGGGGTGTCACCCAACTCCGCCTGCATATCGGCAAGGACCATGGCTGTCCTGTCAGCTCTGCTGTACGCCTGCATGGGGTCACTATACTGTGGCCCGTGACCGGGGGTGCTGCGCCAACGGATGTAGTTGTCGGCGTGGTCGAGCATGACCTCGGCGCCACAATCGGGGCCGGTGCGCAGATCGTGTAAGGAACCGGCCAGCGGATGGCGCGCTTCGGGCGCCCTGGCAGGTTGGGTGTCGTCAGAGGGGGTCCGTCCGACACGCGCCAACCATGATAGTAGATACGAACTGGAACGGAGGGAGCGCATCGCTGCGACGCTGGTCATCGGCGGGTAGTAGGCGGACCGGCTGTACCCCGCGACGTCGTTGCCGACGAACACACCGACGATGATCATCGTTGGCTCGAGATGCTCGCGAGCAAAGCGCAGCATGTGCATATACTGGATGACATCGTAGTTGCGGATCCCGCAGTTGATCGGGACGACCCGACCGGACAGCAGGTCGCCAGTCACGGCTGTGAAGGTCTCCGGTTCGTCGACGTGATACCCTTCGGTAAAGGAATCACCGATGAAGACGATCCGTGGACGCCCATCGGCGACAACATCCGGACCGCGGAGTCCGAAATGATTCGTGCGCACCTCGATGTGACGGGTGGAGCAGTCATCGTCCCGGTAGGAACGGGACTCCACGGCATCGGGTACCAAGGTGTAGCCGAGATCGGGATGGTAGCTGAAACCAGACTCCAGCGTAAAGAAGGAGGGGTCCGCGAGGCGAAACCCCATCCCCGGGAATAGCCGGAGCAACCCCTCGACGGTGACTGCACACACGAGAAGTGACGCCAACATGGTCATGATGCCCTGCCGAGTCCTGGACATCACTTCGGGGCCCCAAGGATCTGGCGTGCGATTGATGAACCCGGGAAATCGGTGACGATTCGCCCATGCCAGCGTGAGGCTTCTTCAGGCTGGCCGGTCTCTTCGTAGGCATTGGCAATGCGTCCATAGGCGTTCACTCCGGCCCCATCCGCGATCGCCTGGAGCCAGTGGGGGATGGCTCGCTTCGGCTGCTGCAGCTCCAGTTGCCAGGTCTGTGCCATCAGCATGCGCGTCTGTAACGGCAAAGAATCCAGGCGTTCCCACAGGTGCACGGCCTGCAGGTAATGGCCGACGGCATGGCGCAGGTTTCCGGCAACGATGATCGCGTTCTCGTCGGCTTTTCCGGACGAGACGAGGGCCTCCAGCAATCGTGCCGCTTCCTCCGTTCTGCCGCTGGTGTTGACAGCGTGGGCAAGCAGGCTGGTCAGTTCCGGATCGCCGGGAGCGAAGACGAGGGCACCACGAAAGGCAGCCTCAGCTCTTGCCATGTCATCCAGCCCCAGGAAGTAGTAGCCTGTGCCGGAGAAGGTTGAGCGAATCAGCCCGTCGATCAGGCTGCCCGGGTCCGTTCCCCAGGAGAGGATCTCTGCCTGCAGCGCTTGTTGCTGCTCGGCGTCTCCGGCGATGGAGTGGTAGACCGCTTCGATGAAGAGAAACTCCTCTGCATCTGGCAGGTCTTGCCGCGCCTTCAGCAACACGTCAGCGGGGCGCTGCTCGCCGGTCTGCTCGAGAGCATGAAAGAACAGTTGCAGGTACCCCGACTGCCGAGGGACCTCGTGCCCGCCTCTGTTCAGCGCGCCCCGCACCTGTCTGGCCGCTGCGGGTGAGGGTTCGTGGATCAGCTGGTTCAAGTTCGCGCTGAACACGGCGACATTGGCCAGGCGCTGGTGATGGGACACGGCGCTGACGAGCGTCGCGCCGAACAGTAGTCCCGCCAGTGTCGTCATCACGATGCCGGAGCGGGCCCTCACCAGACCCGCCAGCAACATCGCCAGCAGGACGGCGACACCGGCGACCGCATGATAGGCCAGCATCCCGGTGGAAAGCGGCGACTGAGGCGTCCCCACCGGCGAAATACCGTTGAGAGGCAGGATGAGACACACGACCCACATGGACCACCAGGCGAATCGGGTACTCGAGATCCCCGTCAGCAGAACCAGAAGAACAAGGGCACCCAATGCCGGCTCCCAGGGAAACTCGACGTAGGTTGGCACCAGAAGCACATAGGAGCCGAGAACCAGCCGGCACCACCAGTGCAACAGCGTCGTTGCGCGGTCCCACGGATCTGCAGCCAATGGAAGCTCACCCCCCGGCATGGCCCACATGCAGAGTCCTGCCAGGACGAACGTCCCTGCGGCAACCACCACGGCCCGCTCGCGACCGAGTTTTCCGTGAAGCTCCCACGTGAGCAGCGGCAGAGACATCCACGTCATCGGATGGACCAGGGCTCCTGCCAACACCACGATGACCACCGGCACCCACGACCTCGCGATCCCAGTGGCCTTCAGCAACAGGGCAGCCAGAACACAGATCAGCGAAAGACTCTGTGGTACGCCGCTGAGACTGACGGTTGTCTGAAGGTGAAAGCCGCAGAAGAGGAACAGAGGGGCACAGGCCAGCGCCGTCGGCAGCGAGCGAGTCTGGATGAAACACACCCTCGCCAGCAGCGTCGCCGCCAGGCAGTGCAACGACCAGGGCAGGGCATGGCCCGCCACCGGCAAGGTGGCGAAGGACTCGACGAGGAAAGATGCCATCGGTGGCATGTCCTCGACGCCCTCACCATCCGCGAGTGGACTGAGGGCTGGGGGGAGCCCTGCCAGGATGCGGAGCACCGGCAGGGCAGCGGTCGCTACGAACAACGAGTATAACGGCACGGCGAATCTGTGTGCCTGTCGACCGGCTTGCGTCATCACACGGCAAGGATACGGGCGCCTTCGACTGGGGGGCAAGCAGGGCGCAGATGACCGTGGGGCTCGGTTGAAGGCATGATCGTCAGGACGTCATGCGGCGTACTAGATCTGCATGCCGATCGCACGTCCTGGCACAGATTCCCCCTGTGGAGTGCGTCTCCGGCCACGACTATATTCCTGGGAGCACTGCGAGAGCCGCGCGGCTCTGGAGAGATCACACCATGTCGACACCCACGGTCATTCTGCGCTTCTGGACACGCCACGAATACGAGCCAATGGTCACCGGGCTTCCATTCTAGTGGCGACGCCCCCCGATCAAGGAGCCCCGCCCCGCCAGCTTCGCGGCAAACCCCTCACCGACTTCCTCCGCCGCGTGCAGCGTCCCGACGTCGACCTGGTCTTCGTCCTGCAGGACATGCAGGACCCGATCAACGTGGGCTCCGCCTTCCGCATCGCCGATGCCTGCGGCGTAGGCCGCATGATTCTCACCGGCATCACGACGTGTCCACCGCACCCGCTCATCAAGAAGGTCGGCCGCGGTCGCGAGCGCCGAGTGAAATGGGAGTACGCCGAAGACGCCCCCACCGCTGTCGACGAGCTGCGCGGCGAGGGCTACCGTGTCACTGCCGTCGAGATCACCGGCGCCGCCATGCCCTACGACACAGCCGACTACGGTGAACGTGTCGCCCTCGTCGTCGGCCACGAGGACCACGGCGTCACCAACCGAACCCTGTCATCCTGCGACCAGACCGTGTTCCTCCCCATGCACGGCAAAGGCGCCTCCCTCAACGTGCACGTAAGCCTGGGAATCGTCGCCTATCACGTGCTGAGCCTTGCGGCAGGACGCCGCACCGGCTGAATCACGAATCCCGGCGACAGGATGTCGCCTTTGCAGGACCACCCTCATGGACGTCGGCCGCAGGCCGACTCCAGGCGACAGGATGTCGCCATTTGCCCAGGTAACACACCACTCCTTTCGTATCCCCATGCCCGAGACGCCCACCCACTACTCCGCCATCGACGACGAGGTCCTCGGCGAGGTCGAGCGCGACCTCGCCTTCCGCCCACGCGGCGTCGACAACCCGTGCCGACTCACCCGCGAACAGATCGATCAGTACAACGAGCAGGGATACATCCTGCCCGTCAGCTTGTGCTCCGAGGCTGAGATCACCGCCGCGCGGACGTATTTCGACAGCCTGCTGTCGCGGGCCTTGGCCGAGGGCAAGGACCAGTACTCGATCAGCACAGCACACATGAAATACGGTGGCGCCTACGACCTGCTCACGGATCCGCGCATCGTCGACTGTGTTGGCGACCTGCTCGGCGACAGCATCGTCGGCTGGGGTTCGCATTTCTTCTGCAAACTGCCACACGACGGCAAAACCGTCGCCTGGCACCAGGACGCCAGCTACTGGCCGATTACGCCGTCAAAGACAGTAACTGTGTGGCTCGCCATAGATGATGCCGATGCCACCAACGCCTGCATGCGCTTCCTTCCTGCCTCGCACACCCACGGACACCTGCCCTATCGCGAGAGCCAGGCCGCGGAGAACAACGTGCTCAATCAGACGGTGGAAAAGGCCGAGAATCGCTTCGGTGCTGCGGTGCACGCGGAGCTGAAGGCGGGGCAGATGTCCTTGCACTCCGATCTCCTGCTACACGGATCCGGCGCCAATGATTCCGAGCGGCGGCGTTGCGGTCTGACATTGCGGTATTGCACGACCGACGTGCGCGCCTATCAGGGCTGGGCGGGAAAAGGTGTCGTCCTGCGCGGCGACGATCCCGACGGTCATTGGGGCAATCCCCCTCGTCCCGAGAACGATTGAGGTCCCTATGAGCCTGGTTTCGTTCAATCCCTTCGCCATCCTCGTCGCCACTGTCGTCACCTTTGCCCTGGGGGCCTTGTGGTATGGGGTGCTGTTCAACCAGGCCTGGTTGCGGCTGAATGGGTACGGCAGCAAGTCGGAGACCGAACTCGATGAGATGAAGGCCGATGCCTCCAAGGCGTACGTCGTCTCATTCGTCTGCAATGGCCTCACGGCCGCAGCTCTGACGGTTCTGGCTGACTACATCATCCTCGATACGATCCCGCAAGCTCTGAAGCTGGCCTTGCTCGTGTTCGGCGGGTTCGTTGGTCCCGTCGGCCTGATCGCCAACTTCTACTCCGACCGCCCCATCGGCGCCTGGCTCCTCGACGGCGCCTACCAGCTCATCTACCTGATCCTGATGAGTATCATCGTCGTTCTCTGGCTGTAGTGATGTGACTACCACGACTGCCGCACCGCCGGCTGACGCCGTCGATCTGTTCCACCCTCTGGTACGCCAGTGGTTCACCGAGCGCATCGGGTCGCCCACCGATGTGCAGGCTGCTGCCTGGCCACGGATCGCTGCCGGCGACGACGTCCTGGTGACGGCGCCGACCGGTTCAGGCAAGACCCTCACCGCCTTCCTGTGGGCCCTCGACCGCCTCGTCTCGGGCGACTGGCCCGAGAACTCGACGAGTGTGCTCTACATCTCGCCGCTGAAGGCACTCAACAACGACATCCGTCGCAACCTGCTGACGCCGCTGGAGGAGTTGCGTCAGATCTTCGCCGATGCCGGCGCCCCCTTCCCCAACATCCGGGCCCTGACGCGTTCCGGTGACACGCCCCTGGAGGAACGCCGTCGCATGCTGCGACAGCCTCCCGAGATTCTCATCACGACCCCGGAGTCGCTCAATCTGCTGGTGTCCTCCCAGGGTGGCCGGGGTCTGCTGGCCGGATTGCAGACCGTCATTCTCGACGAGATCCACGCCGTTGTCGGCAGCAAGCGTGGTGTCCATCTGATGACCGCCGTCGACCGGCTCGTGCGCCTGTCGGGTGAGTTTCAGCGCATTGCCCTGTCGGCGACAGTCCGGCCGCTGGAGCGGGTCGCGGAGTTCGTCGGTGGCTACCGGCTCGTCGGCGGCTCAGCGGGAGCGGCCGAGTATGAGCCGCGCCCGGTACAGATCATGCAGTCGACCGCAACCAAGAAGTACGATGTAACCGTGCGCTTCCCGGAGGAGGCCGCAAGTGGCACCGAAGAGACGGACAAGGATTCCATCTGGCCCGCCCTGATCGCCGACTTCGAGGGCATCATCGACCGCAACCGCTCAACCCTCGTCTTCTCCAACTCACGACGTCAATGCGAGAAGATCACCCGCTTCCTCAACCAGGAGCGGGAACGGCCGCTGGCCTACGCCCACCACGGCTCGCTGTCGCGCGAGATCCGCGAGGTCGTGGAGAGCCGTCTCAAGGCGGGCGACCTGAAGGCCATCGTGGCGACGAATTCGCTCGAGATGGGCATCGATATCGGCGCCCTCGACGAGGTGGTCCTGGTGCAGTCACCGCCGGCCGTATCCTCCGCCATCCAGCGCGTCGGCCGCGCCGGACATCAGGTGGGGCAGGTGAGCCGTGCCACTCTGTATCCGACCCACTCGCACGACTTTCTCGAGTCGGCGGTGCTGGCGGCACGCATCGACGAACACGACATCGAGGAGATCCTCCCGGTGACCGGCGCCCTCGATGTGCTGGCCCAGGTGCTGGTATCGATGACGGGTGTGGAAACCTGGAACCTCGACGAGCTGTACGACGATATACGCACCAGCTACCCCTACCACAGCCTGAGCCGGCGCCAGTTCGACCTCGTCATCGACATGCTCGCCGGTCGATATGCTGGCAGTCGCATCCGGGACTTGCGCCCACGCATCACAGTCGATCGCCTCGACAACACCGCCCAGGCCCGCAAGGGCGCCATGTACCAGCTCTACATGTCGGGTGGCACCATCGCCGATCGCGGCTACTTCCAGCTGCGGTTGGCCGACTCCAACGCGGTCCTGGGCGAGCTGGACGAGGAGTTCGTCTGGGAATCCTCCGAGGGCCAGTCCTTTACGCTGGGCACACAGAACTGGACGATCCAGAAGATCACCCACAACGACGTCTTCGTAACACCGGCTTCACCGAAGGCGGTGGACCTGCCTTTCTGGAAGGGGGAGGGCGGCAATCGCGACTTCCACTTTTCCGACGCCATCGGCCGGTTTCTCGAAGATGCCGAGGCGGGGCTGGAGTCTGAGGAGTTCCGCCAGCGTCTGCTCGACCAGCATCACATGGAGGATGTGGCCGCCGACCAGCTCCTCGCCTTCCTGCGGCGCCAGCGCGAAGCCACCGAAGGGCCGCTGCCTCATCGCCACCACATCCTCGTCGAGAAGGTTGCCGCCGGCCCCGCAGGCCACATGGGCAGCCAGGTCATCCTGCACACCTTCTGGGGTGGCCGCGTCAACCAGCCGTACTCTCTCGCCCTCGACGCCGCCTGGGAGGAGCGCTTCCACAGCCGCCTGGAGGTATACCCCACCAATGACTGCATCATCGTCGTCCTGCCTGACGACACCGATGCCGACGAGATCCTGTCTCTGGTGCACTCCGGTCGCGTCGAGGAGCTGCTGCGCGCACGCCTGGAGGCCTCCGGTTTCTTTGGCGCCCGCTTCCGCGAGTGTGCTCAACGCGCGCTGCTGCTGACAAGGCGCAGCATGTCGGAGCGAATGCCGCTATGGCTAAGTCGTCTGCGGTCAAAGAAACTGCTCGACGCCGTCATGCGTTACGAGGACTTCCCCATCCTCGTCGAGTCGTGGCGCACCTGCCTGCAGGACGAATTCGACATGCCGGCCCTGCGTCTGGTCCTGTCCGAACTCGAGGCGGGCACCATCGAGTGGTCGGAAGTGCGCACATCGCGGCCGAGCCCTTTCGCCCAGGCCGTCGCCTTCGGCCAGGTCGACAGCTACATGTATAGAGATGATGCGGCAGCGGGACGGCAGGCGTCTCAGTTGCGTCCAGATCTGCTGCGCGAGGTCGTCTTCACCCCGGAGCTGCGCCCCACGGTCCCGGCCGAGATCGTGCAGCGCTTCGAGCACAAACGCCAGCGCCTGTTCGAGGGCTACGCCCCCACCGAGCCCCGGGAGCTCGTCGACTGGGTGGACGAGCGACTCCTGCTGCCATGGGCCGAGTGGCAGTCGCTGGCTGCCGCCGTTCAACGTGATGCACTGGCGGCCGCAGTCGAGCCGGATGTCGTCGCTGGTTGCGATGATCGCCTGGTGCGCATCGAGGCTCCCGGCTTCGACGAGGCGGCAGTCGCGGCACGCCAGGCCCTGCCGCGACTGGCTGCCGCCCTGCCCAGGTGGGACCAGGCTGTCGTGACGGCGCTGAACGGCGACGAACAGATCGTGGTGGAACCGTTGTCGGATGAGGAGGATGGTGATCCTCTCGCCGGCATCATCGCAGACTGGCTCGCCTACTACGGACCCATGTCCGCTGAGAGGCTGAGCACCGCCCTCGGTCTGCGCGATGCGCAGCTGCTGCCCATCCTCGATGAGTTGAGCGCTGAGCAGGCAGTGATCATCGGTCTCCTCGTCGACGGCGTCGACGCTGATCAGCTGTGCGATGCGGGGAACTTCGAGTCCCTGCTGCGCATGAATCGCGCCAGCGCCTCGCCGGACTTCGAGACCTTGCCCGTGGAGCATCTGGCGCTGTTTCTCGGAGTCGCCCACGGGCTGCACGAGCCCGGCGACAACACCGAGGCCCTGCGCCGACGCCTTGAACCACTGCTGGGTTACGGCGCGCCTGCCACCATCTGGGAAACCGAGATTCTGCCGGCGCGCATGCGGGCATATGCCGGCAATCTGCTCGACGGTGTGCTGCAGGAAAGTGTACTGCGCTGGGTGGGCTGCAGCCCCGAGCGTCTGTCCTTCTGCTTCGAGGCGGATCTCGATCTGCTGGGAACGTCGGACGACGATGAGGCAGCGGTGGATGTGGCCGCATTACGTTCTCTGTTCCCCGATCCCTTCGGCCGCTACGACCTGACCACGCTGCAGAGCGCCACGGGTCTCGACGCCGGCGAGTTGATCCGACGTCTGTGGGAGGGGGTGTGGGCCGGCCGCGTCACCAATGACTCCTTTGCTGCCGTGCGTCGGGGGGCAGAGGCGAAGTTTCAGCCCCCCGAAGCCACCGGTCCTCCCGCACGACGCCAGCATGGGGGTCGTCCTCTGCTGTCGCGGCGTCCCGCAGGGGGGCGCTGGCAGGGAGGCACGCTCTACCCGGGCAGCTGGCGCCTGCTGCCGGAACCCGGTGCCGCCGGGGATCCCCTGGAGGAGGAAGAACGCAACAAGGATCGCGTGCGCCTGCTGCTGGACCGCTACGGCGTCCTGTTCCGCGAGTTGACCCAGCGCGAGCTGCCCGCCTTCCGCTGGCACCGCCTGTTTCGCTCCCTGCGGCTGATGGAGCTGTCGGGGGAAATCCTGGCAGGACGTTTCTTCGACGGTATCCCCGGTCCACAGTTCGCCAGCCATCGCGCCTTTCGCCAGCTGACGCGGGGGCTGCCCGAGGACGCCGTGTTCTGGATCAACGCCGTCGACCCAGCGTCCGTATGTGGGCTCGGGCTGGCCGACCTGCGATCCACACTGCCGCGACGTGTCCCGAGCACACATTTGGTGTACCGGGGGGCGCGGCTCGTACTGGAGTCGATCCGCCACGGCAGTCAGCTGACCTTTCACACCCCCCCTGACGACACCTACCTGACAAGCTATCTGGCTCCCCTCGATCACCTGCTGACACGACCGGTACACCCGGTGCGGCAGATCGATGTCGAGACGATCCAGGGCCAGCCCGCTTCGGCCAGCCCATACGGTGACGCCTTGCGCACCGTTTTCGAGGTCCGTCGCGACCACCACAACCTGATTCTGCTTCGTCGCGTCTGATCGTTGGAAACTGGCGGCCGAATCCGTATCTTGGCCGCCCACTCCACACTGCGAAAGGAGTCTGTCATGGCGTCGGATATGAAAACGGCGGAGCAGATCCTTCAGGAGAAGGGCGGACAGCTGTACTCGGTGGCTGAGGACGCGACAGTACTGGAAGCGCTGCGTCTCATGGTGGAGAGCAAGGTGGGCTCCATCCTGATCAAGGAGGGATCACGCGTCGTCGGCATCTACACGGAACGCGACCTGATGCGCAATACCATCGACGCAGACTTTGACCCGGCCTCCACCGCGATCGGTCAGGTCATGACTCGAGGCTTGCGCTTCGCCCCCTACAGCGACACCGCCTTCGAACTGATGGACAAATTCCTCGGCCTGCGTCTGCGGCACCTGCTGATCGAACGGAACGACGAGTTCATCGGCATGCTGTCGATCGGTGACGTCGTGCGCAGTGCCCTGCGGGAGCGCACGCATGAGCTCGAGGCATTGCAGGAGGTGGTCAACTGGGAGTACTACGAGGAGTGGAAACCGCGGCAGTGAGTACAGGGGAGACAGACAGACTCCTCGTATTGATCGGTGACTCCATCCGGTTGGGATACCAGGCGACGGTGCGCCAACACCTTCCGGGTACCGACATCTGGAGTCCGGAGGCCAACGGGGGAGATTCAGCCAATGTGCTGGCGCACCTCGACCAGTGGGTCGGGGTGCGCTCACCCTGTGTGGTGCATCTCAACTGTGGGCTGCACGACCTCAAGAAACCCTTCGACAATGGCCGCGCCCAGGTCGGGCTTGCTGACTACGGTCGCAACCTGGGATCGATCTTCGATCAGATCCTGGCCATGGGCTCCAGGCTGATATGGGCGACGACGACCCCGGTCGACGAGGTCCTGCACCATCGCAACAAGGGCTTCGATCGCCTGACCGCTGATGTGGACGCCTACAATTCGGTCGCCCTCGAGCTGGCAGCCGAGAGGAACATCCCGGTGGATGACCTGCATGCCGTCATCGACGACGCCGGCCGTACACGCCTGCTGAAGGAGGACGGTGTGCACTTTGTCGACGAGGGCAGTCGGCTGCTCGGTGAGGCCGTCGCGGCCTTTGTCCGACCTTTCTTGAGTGGGTGATGGACCGATCTCCGCAGCAGGATCTGCGACACCGCGCCGGTCTGCTCGTCATGCGCGGATTCCGTGGCTTCGCCGTCAGCGAGGCCGATGCCGTGATCACCGACCTGCAGCAACGCGGCCTGGGCAGCATCATCCTCTTCGATGTCGACGGCCCGACCGGCTCATCGGAGCGCAATGTCCAGTCGCCACAGCAGGTCCGCGCCCTCACCGACAGCCTTCGTCTCGCGGCAGCTGACGGCCTGCCGCCGCTGATCTCACTGGATCAGGAGGGCGGTCTCGTGGCCCGCCTCAAAGAGCGCCATGGTTTCCCCGCTGTGGCCTCGGCCGGCGATCTGGGCGGCCGCGGCGATCCGGACATCACAGAGACCGCCGCTGGCGCTCTGGCCGACACCCTGGTGGCCGCCGGCATCAATCTGAATCTGGCGCCCGTGGTTGATGTGGATGTGTGGAGTGACAATCCCATCATCGCCGGCAAGGGTCGCAGCTTTTCCTCCGATCCCGAAGAGGTTGCCGCTCATGCCGCCGCTTTCATCCGCGCCCATCGAGACCGCGGGGTCCTGACCTGCCTCAAGCACTTTCCCGGACATGGCAGCTCCCGCCAGGACTCACACGTTGGCTTCACGGATGTGACCAAGACCTGGTCGCGCGACGAGCTGATCCCCTTTCGCCGCCTTCTCGAGCAGGGCCTCGTCGATTCCGTCATGACGGCGCACGTCTTCAACGCGGCCTTCGACGACGACTATCCGGCGACTCTGTCGCCGGTGGTGATCGACCGACTTCTGCGTGACGAGTTGGGCTTCGACGGTGTTGTCATCTCCGACGATATGGGCATGGGTGCCATTTCGCGCCAGTTCGGCTTCCAGGAAGCCATCTGTCGCTGTCTCGGGGCCGGCGTTGACGTGCTGGCCCTGGCCAATCAGACCTCCTATGAGGATGACATCACCGAACGCACGGCAGACCTCATCGTCGAACTCGTCGTCAGCGGCCGACTGCCGGACAGACGTATCGACGAGGCGGCGGAACGCGTCCTGCAACTCAGACAACGGATACCAACGGAAACGATAGAGGGAAATCGAAATGGGTAGGCTACGGGATCGAGTCGCCGTCATCACCGGCGGTGCCACCGGTATCGGCGGTGCCGCCAGTGAGATGTATGGTGCCGAGGGCGCCCTGAGCATCGTCGTCGACTACAACTCGACCGAGGGCGAAGTACTTGTGGAACGAATCCGCCAGGCAGGTGGCCGTGCCGAATTCCACGCCCTCGACGTGCGGTCCGCGGAACAGACGGCCGAGGTCTTCGGCCGCATCGGCGCCACCCATGGCCGCATCGACGTGCTGGTCTGCTCCGCCGGCGTCCTGATGGGGGCCTACAACGGCATCGCCGATCTCGAGGAAGAAGCATGGGACTCGACCCTCGATACGAACCTCAAGGGCACCTACCTGAGCACGAAGTTCGCCGCGCCCTGGCTGCGTCAGGCGGAGCGTTCCGTGCTGCTCCTGATCGCCTCAGGCGCCGGCGTACGGGGTGGCTCCTCCTCGTACGCCTATGCCGCCAGCAAGGCCGGGATGCATGGGATGCAGTACAACTTCGAACGCGACCTGGGAGCCACCGGAACACGCGTTCACGTGATCTGTCCCGGCGGCATCGCCACGCCTCTGAAGCTGCTCAACGTCGCTCAGGGTGCCACCGCCCGCGGCGAGGATTCCGATGCCGCCGTCGACAAGGCCCGTCGATCCCTTGGCGACCCGGTCGGCGTGGCGAAGATTCTCACCTTCCTCGCCTCTGACGACGGTGACTACGTGCGCGGCACGATCTTCACCCGCTGACTGGATGCTGGTGCTCAGTTAAGGCAGAATCGCCTTCGACACCACCGCTCGCGTTGTCACGGGAAACTCCCCCGGCTCGCAGCACTGACAGATCCGTGTAGAGGATGCGAATAATGTCGCAGGTAGCCGAATACAGAGAGAGAATGGTCCAGTATTCGTTCGGTGCATCTACGTTCTGAGGTCGTGGCGTCAGATAAGTGTCAGATGTTGGTCACCCTGATTTGTTCATCGAAGCGAGCCACGGCCTCGACGTGATCCTCGGGGTATAGGTGGCCGTAGACATCGAGAGTCATCTTGGCTGAGGCGTGTCGCATCTGCCTCTGAACGGCCAAGACGGTTTCCCCTCGCTTCATCATCAGAGCCGCACACGTGTGCCTGATGTCGTGCAGCCGCCGTCGCGGGATGTTCAGAGCCTTGAGCATCTCGTGGAAGCGGAGTCGGATGCTGTGGTCACCATAGGGCTTGCCAGTGTCCATGGGGAAGATCAGATCCAGATCCTCCCACGTCTTTGCCTGTAGCCTCTGTTCGGCCACACGCTTCCGCTGAGTCCTCAGAGCGGCGACAACATCGGGAGAGAGCTTGACGGGGGCCTTGGAGGATCTGGTCTTCGGTGCGCCAAAAGTGCGGTCTCTGCGCAGGTTCTCCGTGACGGAGTAGTTGTCTCCCTCCAAGTTGATCCACTTCATCGCCAGCATTTCACCCACACGCATGCCGGTGCAGAAGGCGACCATGAAAAAAGTGTGCCACTCCCCCGCGTGGTCCAGAAACGTCCGCACTTCCTCACGGGCGAGGGGGTCGATCTCCTGATCCTTGTCCTCCCACGTGCCGTAATTCTGCTTTTCCTTTGCGACATTCGCCCTGAGCTTTTTCCACCTGACCCCCGCGCTGAGCACCATCCTGAGCACATTGATGTGCTGCCGGACGGTGCTCCTCTTCACCTCCGACAGTTTCTCGCCCACAAAACGCTCGATGTCCTCAAAGCTGATGGCCCCGACCTTCATCTCGCCAAAGAATGGGAGGACGTGCTTGGACAGGAGTGGTGCCGACGTATGTCGATCTCTCGACTTAGGTCTTGCTGCGTCTTGGCAATCCGGTGGTGATGGGTATCCAGCCGCTCTTCGATTTCTTCCAGACGGGTGTCGAGGTCGAATTTAGGAGCCCACCTCGCCTGAACGTGCAGCACGATCTGCATCTCGGCGTCGTCCAATACATCCTTCAAGGTGTCAGAGGCGACAGATTCAGCATTCTGCCAGTTGCCGTCTGCGTTGCGCTCGAACCCGCCAATCCTGATGCTCATTCTGCTCTCCATCTGCAGTTGTTAAGGCGACAACTGTCGGTGTTGTAACTCTCCTTCGCACTCGCCCACACACTGACAGTCGGCCTTGTAGCTGGAACAGCCCCTTGCCTACTTCGGGTATCTCCCTGTTCGCACCGCAATCGCGGGGAGTGGCAGGACCGCACACATCTCAATTCGCTGGATGTAGCCATCTTGCGTCTGGTAGAGCACGACGCCAGAGATGTCATCCTTCGAGCCCTGAGCCATGATCACACAAGGCTCGGGCGAGTTACTGTGGCCGGGATGGGTGCGGGTTTTGCCTAACTCGGCGAAGACAGACATGTCGCTGCTGGCGACAGCCTTCATCTTCGGCTCCAGATAACTCAGGTAATCCGCTTTGCAGGTGATTTCGTCCGAATCGTGCTGGGAGGCGTAGCAGACATCCTCTGCAAGCCACGGCTTCAGATGCCAAGTGCTGAGCCTATTCCACGACCGGGCGTAGGCGAGTGCGGCGTCTTGCTTGGTGAGGTCAGACCTTGGGATATCGAGAAGCGAGTCTATCCTCCTCTCGATCGGCATGTAGCGGTTGTCTGTGTAGCGAGCGGCCCAATCAGTAAGATCAGAATACCAGCCGTAGTCCCGTTCGCGGATGGCGTAGAGCAACCATACTTCACTTGCGACTGAGTTCGCCCCGCGCCCAAGTGCTTGCCGTAGCACCACGAGGCCCCTAAACAGGTGCGTCGTGTTGCCTACACCCAGCCCCTCGATTTCCGCATCCCACACTCTCGTTCCGGCAGCGGCACCGATGGTCAGGGTGTGTCCGCCAGACCGGGACAGTTCCATCAGCAGGTGCGCATCCGCACGGCCATGGCTCTCGAACCCCTGACCAAGCTGGATGAGCTTCTCAACAACTCGCCGCGCAGGCGGCCTCACGCGACGTGTAGCAGCGCCTCTATCGTCCTCAGCATTGCATCTCCCTCTGCGCAGAACCTACGGAAGTTTCGCGAAATTGCACCTTGCGATGGCCGATCAGCCTCACGGCGGTGGCGTGTCGGGATCATCCTTCTTCACCGCATGATGGCCGCTACGATGCCAACGGCATACCACGCCGCGACACTTGCCAAGCCAAGAACCCATCCCTGCGTCCAGAAGATGCCAGCAATGAGCAGGATCGACAGAAAGAGGAGTCCGTGTTGACGCCCTGCCACGCGCCTGAACGGCGTGTCCCTACCTGTTACTGCGATCGTATACCGATCTGCCATCTCTGCCGGGTTTGCCCCCGCGTCCTGCAGGATCTTCCTCTTCTGGGTTTCCAGTCGGCTCCAAATGAGTCCACACAGCAAGAGACAGCCCCAGAGTATCCATGCCATCCCACATCCGCCTTTCGCTTCGGCAATCCTACATCCTCAGTCTGCGCCGCGATCCGAAAACGATCCGACGAGGCCTCGAAGGTTCTCCATCACATTGCTGGCATACTGCTCGTCCTTGGCCGCGACGTAGTAGCTCCGCAGATCCTCATGCCCGAGTTGTCGGGCCATCTCGTCCATATCTCGCCACATTGCAGTCGTCATGAACTGCCACGTCTGTCGCAGTTTCTTGGTGGCCAAGTGATTCCAGATGGCGACGATTGAGAATGTGACGACGGCAGTGATGACGATTTCCATTGGGATCTTCCTTACGCCGCATTCGCGGCCATGATCTTCCTCAAGATTGGGCTGCCTCGTATCGTGCCGAGACCACGAGAAACTTCTGAAGCAGGGCCATTGCGAACTCATCGCCTTTGGTTACCCGCAGGCATTCAAACCCATTGTTCTCGTGCCCGAGCTGCTCGGCAGCATTTCCCAGTTCCCCGAAGATGATCATCGCCAGCGTGTCGGTGACCCGCAGTGCCTCGGCTGCGTCGCGCACTTCGCCACGGTCATAGCTCAGGACTTGCATGACCAACGCGGCTGCGGCGCGGGCCTCACTGTCTCCCCGTGTGGTCATCATGAAACGAATTGCGTCCTCGTGGCCGAGTTCTCCAACCGCTTCCTCCAGCGTTTTGAGCAGCGTGAGGGTTACCGCGACAGTCCGACCCAACTCCGCAGATGACTCAGATCTCTTGCGCCGCGCCTGTCCTCCTATGAGTCGCGACAGCAGCTTCCGCAGCATGTGCTCTCCCGTATCTCTCGTATCGTAGATGTTTGATTCAGGTATATCAGGCCCCTGCAAGACCGCAATATCCCAACATGGGATACCACAAGGCAAGCTCTACGTTCGCGTGCCCCGACCATGGCCAAGAGCGCGCACACACAGAGCTACAAGACCTTCAGAGCCCTCCTCCGAAGCTCCCGTCAGGACGCCGGGTTGACGCAAGAGGACGTGGCTGGGGCCCTTGGCGTCCACCAGAGCTATGTCTCGAAGTATGAGAACGGCGAGAGGCGGCTCGACGTCGTCGAACTACTGGCGGTGTGCTCCGCCATCGGCGTATCCCCCACCAAGTTCATAGACAGCCTGAGGCGGAGGCTCCGGCGCTCCTGAGCGGGCTTGAAAGCACGGTCTCTGGGCACTTGGAGGCGTGCTGCGGCTTCAGGTTCTCAGCGGCCTGAGCTTCGATCTCCAATAGACCTTCCTGCGTTCGCGCCACCCCTCTCAGGGGCATATCGTTCTGGGCAACGCTACAACCCTCACTACATCGCCCAGACGGCCCGTATGACCTCGTTCCGTGCCATGGCCTGTACTCGTACTCCTGCTGAGCCTCACGGCCCTCCTGCGATTTCCGAGCAGGCTTGTTCCCTCCTCGTCTTTTGCCCTATGCTTAGGCCAACTCTCGACTCTCGGTCGGGAGACACTCATACACGGAGGGTACGCCACCTTGTGCGCCGTTTTTGAGCCAATTGATGAGGATGGGGTCGGCGTTTCGGCGTTCGAGTTCGGCAATGCCCGCGGCGTGGAGGGTTTTGACGCGATCGGGATTTTCGGTTGCGATATTATCCAGTGATCCATAAGGTGTGAGCAAGCTGTCTTCGGCTTGGGGTCGCCATTCGAGGTAGCCGTCCTGAATTTTCTGTGACACCAGTACGCATCTCTCGTCTCGACAACTTACTCACTCGATTCTAGTGGAGCATCCACGTAGGATTGCGGGACAATGTCGCTAGCGTTCTGAGTG